>NZ_BAAGIQ010000129.1:0-4245 GCF_054658175.1 Alkalibacterium sp. s-m-28 | reverse complement strand
GCAATGAGATGCCCTCACCTTGAGGCTTGAACAAAACAGAAATGGACTGCGTTCGTACAAGCACTCAAGAATCCCACCCGTCAAACCGAAAGGTTCGGGCTTGCGGCTTTAGCCGTGGGAGTCTCAAGTCACGATCAACTTCATGAGAATGACGGGTAGCAGTACCGTCCAAGGCAATATGAACCATAATGGTGTTTATTCAAATGACAGGGCACACGCACACCTCACCATATCCAGAAATGGGTTCTCGCGTACAACTGATCACCGAGACCTTTTTACAACGTTTAATGTTCGAGGGAATACGCACGGTACCCGTCATCAGTTCAACACCTATGCCCGCTCGGCGAATGGTCGAAACCATGGGTATGTGGCTAGTGGTAAATTCCTAAATGTGGATGGTGTGGTGCCGACCGATCATGGTGCAACGGTATTTAATGCCCGTTACGTCAACGGGAATGACCACTGGATCCGACCGGGAGACAACATCGTTGTTGAAGCACAAGGATATGATAGAGATTCGCGAATGAGACAATCCAACATACGTCTTTTTAGTAATGGACACGACAATCGCGCGCGTCATTTTTGGACATTGGGCCAAGGTACGGATCAATACCAGCGTACGGGTGATACAACGACCATTACGGGCGGAAGAGTCGATAACTGGGGCTGGACAACACGTTATCACTTTAATGTAAGCGTCAATAGCAACGCGGGGAATCGAACCATCAATATAGAGACACTCCACGGCGATAATGTGGGACATGGTACAGGATGGACAACATCTAATCAACGCATCCGAACAGATGCCACAGCGCCAACCATTTCAGCAAACCCGGCGTCAAGTGCATGGGGTAATAGCAATGTAACCGTTGCTTTGACACATGCGGATGCTGAATCAGGGATTGCGACGAGACAATTTGCATGGTCAACATCGACAGTCACACCGACAAACTGGACAAATTACAGCGGTCCCGTTACGTAGTCAACACAGGGAACATGGTACTTACATGCACGCGCTGTAGATAACGTGGGACGTGTCACAACTGAGCGTTTTGGCCCGTACCGTATTGATAATACCGCACCTGATGGCACGATCACAGGTAATCCGACAAGCTGGACAAACCAGAATGCGACACTAACATTCAATGCAACAGATACCGGTGGTTCAGGTGTTAGACGTGTAAGAATTGCGGGCGGAACATGGGTGAATGGGTCAACAACGACTCAAACCGCAGCCGCAAATGGAACCTACAGTTTTGAGGTAGAAGACCATGCTGGGAATACACGTACAGTAAGTGCAAATGTGACGCGTATTGATAATACCGCACCTGATGGCACGATTACAGGTAACCCAATCGCATGGCAGAATACAAACGCAACCTTAACGTTTAATGCAACAGATACCGGTGGCTCAGGTGTGAGACGTGTAAGAATTGCGGGTGGCACATGGGTGAATGGGTCAACAACGACTCAAATAGCAACAGAAAATGGAACCTATTCATTTGAAGTAGAAGACCATGCCGGGAACACACGAACCGTGTCAGCGACGGTTAACCGTATAGATAAAGCTGTACCAAGTGGTTCGATTTCTCAGACGCCGACAGGTTGGACAAATCAGAATGTCACCTTGACGTTTAATGTGACGGATACCGGTGGTTCAGGTGTCAGACGAGTAAGGCAATCGGGCGGCACATGGGTGAATGGCTCGACAACGACTCAAACAGTCACGTCAAACGGCACCTATTCCTTTGAAGTAGAAGACCATGCTGGGAACACGTCAACACGGTCTCATACCGTAACAAATATTGATAAAATTTTACCCAATGCAAGCAGTACGCAATCACCAACAGCGTGGACGAATGGGAATGTCGATATTACATGGAATGCAAGTGCAACCGGTAGCCCATTAAGTCGTATTAGAACACATAACGGGTCAACATGGGGTGCATGGTCAGCTGTTAGTGGGACAACGTCATCAACGGTTCAAACCGTCACATCAAATGGCATTGTGTTACGTAAGTAAGGAGAGATGGCGATGGAAGATAAAGACCGAAACAGAGCATTAGAAAAACCGAGTCATCCGGATAAGGAACCCAAATGGTACACATGGTCGATGACCGTGTCCTTGATTGTTATAGGGTTAGGGGCGCTTTTGCTGTTATGGAGCGCCTATTCAAACGCGGACGATGTAGAACAGGAGTCCGAAGAGGTGTCATGGGGTGCACCTAGAGATATCCCGTATGAAAATAGTGATACATCTATACGGGTTGTTAGCTAAGAGAACTCGTATAGAAGACGATGGTGGCGCGTAGACAATGCAAAAACCACCGACACATTCAGGGGGCAAGTGTACACATTCACCTTGACGCTCCAGTTGAACACGCGTAACAAACCCTGCATATAGATGCGGGGTTTTTGTTTGCTTTATTGTTACAGTCAGGTATCAAACATTACACGCTAACCGTCTATTCAAACGGTTCTGAGCACGGTATAATAGGGTTAATGTGGTGACGCTCACACTAAATTTAGCGTGATAACAAACATAAAACATAAATGGATATATAGGAGTGATACGAATGGTAAAATCAGTTTTCTCTAAACACGCGGTGAACAAATCGTCGCGTTATAAAAAAGTAGCGACCCGGTCCTCAAGTGTGTTGGCTAGTGTGATTGTATTGACAGGATTTGCAGGTTCGGTATCGGCCGAGTCGATTGAACAAGATTCTGTCGAATTGACGCAGTTATATGAACACTATACAGCGTTACAATCAGCCCACGACTCGGATCATACATATGATGACAACGAGACATCCGATTACCTAAATGAATTACAGGCAATCAAAGATCAATTAATTCAGTTGATTGAAGATTCCGGTGGCGAAAGTATTTTTGAGCAAGTGGACCGTGACCGATTATCGGTTGATCAATTGGATACGATTTTTAATGCATTACTTGGTCGAGTAGATAGTGACGTAGACGATGCAGAAGCTGATGAAATTGTTGATGCAATCGAAGACGTTGAACCAGAAGCAGAAGAAGTGGTTGTTGAAGCTGAACCAGAAGCAGAAGAAGTGGTTGTTGAAGCTGAACCAGAAGCAGAAGAAGTGGTTGTTGAAGCTGAACCAGAAGCAGAAGAAGTGGTTGTTGAAGCAGAACCAAAAGCAGAAGAAAATGTGGTTGTTGAAGAGGCTGCCAATACAAAAGACACGACTGAAACGCCGTCAGTGCGCACGTTCTCGCTTACGACCGCAACACAAAGCGCAAACCCTACGGCCAACGCGACCGCAACACAAAGCGCAAACCCTACGGTCAACGCGACCGCAAACCCTACGGCCAACGCGACCGCAAACCCTACGGCCAACGCGACGTTCCATGTGGTTCGCTCAGGTGACACACTCGCACGTATTGCACAAACGTATGGGACAACGGTGTCTAATATTGCACAATTGAATAATATCCAAAACGTTAACCACATTGTCGTAGGTCAACGTTTGACGATACGTGAGGGTGCCGAGTCCGTCACCAACGCGCTAGCAACGCCGGTGAGACAAACACATGCAGAGTTTATCGATATGATCGCGGGTCCCTCACAGCGCGTGGCTAAGGAATTTAATTTGTATGCGTCGGTCATGATTGCACAAGCGGCCTTAGAATCCGGCTTTGGGCGTAGTGGATTATCCAGAGGACCTAACTACAACTTGTTTGGCATAAAAGGCCGATACCAAGGGGCATACGTTGCGTTACCTACAAGAGAATACATTCCCGCACAAGGCGGATGGATTACGGTTACTGAGCGCTTCAGACGGTACCCGAATATTGAAGCCTCCCTTAGAGACTACGGGAGATTGCTCCGAAATGGTTTGAGTTGGAACAGCGAATTTTATTCCGGCACATGGGTTGAAAACACAACCAGCTACCGTGATGCGACGGCATGGTTACAAGGGCGATTCGCAACCGATCCAATGTATGCCAGCAAATTGAATAACATCATTGCATTATATGATTTAACACGTTTCGATACACATGTGACACATGTGTCCGAAGCACGGGTAACACCAACACCAACACCGGTTTCAAACCAAACGACCCATACGGTTGTACGTGGGGACACTTTGTCGCATATTGCCGTTGCAAACAATACAACGGTAGCTAACTTAAGACGGTTGAACAATCTAAGCAGTGACGTGATTCAAATTGGTCAACGATTGGTTGTGGGTGGAGCACAGGCAACACCAGCGCCAACAC
>NZ_BAAGIQ010000128.1:0-4285 GCF_054658175.1 Alkalibacterium sp. s-m-28 | reverse complement strand
CGTATTTTAACTTCCAGAACTGTAGGGACTACAGAGTTAGCCTAATCAATATCCGACCAATAGGTGGGAGTTCTTAGGAATCTCCATCTTCAAAATCCCTTAGGATTTAAGGTGGAGTAGTTCAATACAGATTAATAGTAATGTTTCATGTATTTCCACAGTTATTTCACATAATAGTCGTATTTACCCCCTTAACAGTTTATATGTAGCGTATAAAATAGATTTTTTACAATTCTGTTACATCCTGATTTTTGACTATATCACTTTTTTAACAGCATCCTACTTGTCTCCCGTTCACTCCGTACGTCCACTTTTGAGAAAGCAACTGGATATTTCACAATAATTCTTGTTATTTATGAATATGAAAGCTTCTATATTCAACTATTACAATCCCTTATTAGAAAAAAAGATAGTAGATATAACTGATATTACTAATTGCTTATTGAATAATAAAATTATCGACAGAAAAAAGCAGAGTGAGTCAAAATACTGACTTCACTCTGCTCGTAGACCGTATTATAATGATTTGTTTATCTTATCTACAGTATTCGACTGTCTTTTTTTCAATTCAAACGGGCTGGCCCACTCTTTAAGAGCGTCATAATCCGGATGATCTGAATCATTCATCACTTCAAGATAATAAGCATATCCTCCAGCTCCCCCTATATCTTCCGGAACGGGATCTCCCATCATCATTTTCAATCGCGGGCGAACCTGCTTATGTTCTGTCCATATTTTTCTAAGCTGAATAACATGCTCCCAGCTGTCACCCAGATCATAAATATAGCGGATTACCGAGTTTTCATCGTAAGATATCACATCGGAAAGCGTATGATGCGCTCCAGATCCTATATGATCATCGGTCATACGGTTATAGTGCTGCATATGATAATAACCTTCGGATCCCATTAATGTGAAGCCGTCTTCTAAAATGAACTGGTGAAAATGGGAGTTGTTCCATAAGAAGACTTTCTGGATGACCGTGTGCAGGTCATCAAAAGAATAGTGCATCGGCACTTGAATGATGCGGATGACATCTTTCGCTCCTTCGAGTTTCAGTCGAACTCCCAGCTCAGCCACATCCACCGAATATGAAACTGATCCGGTTCCGATGATCTGCTCGAACTGGTTGGAAAAAGCATCTATCGCAGTCGGAGAACCGTCCTCCCCTTTCTTATTAATGCTGACTTTGTACGACCAGGTTTCCTGAAAGCATTCTTCATCGTCTGCCTGTTCACTATACATATGAAGAACGTTGAGTGCTGCGCTGTTTTTTCCAATTAAAGCCGCATCTGATGCTTTACTGGCCGTTGGTTTGGAATAATGATTAAAGTAAGCATTGACCGAGGTCTCAGAAAAACCCATCCGTTGCATCATTCGAGCCATTGCTTCGCTCAACCAGTCCCCAAACTCCAGATAATCCTCTTCATATGGTGAAAGAAAGATGAGGGTCAGACCAGTGCCGTCATTCGTCAGTACAAGGCAGTCATCCTGATCGACCGTCATCAAGTTTCCATGCCAGCTGAAAAACGGCTCATGCTTGTCTGCCGCTATCACTTCTTGAGAGATATCCATGGTGTCGTTAGAGTCATTCATAATTTTTTCTGCCTTTTTAAAGGCTTTTAACAGCTTGTTTGTTAAGTAAAGATGCATGGCGATCCTCCTTGAGTGTGGCTTACATGTCTTCATGCATGCTTGTATTCTTGGTGAATAGTCTAATCATACCGTTTTCCTTACCTGAGTTAAACAGCAAATTGTCCTGCAATGAAAATATGAGTTAATCAAACATCCCATTACTTGTTCAGCAGCTTATAACTAGAACTCATTCAGTCAGTCACTCGGCGGTCATCTGAAATAAAGTATTTCTAATTCTACTTTACTGATCTCTGTATTTAATAAGATATAACTAGACGCTGTCTAGTTACATCTTATTCTCTAAGAGCTTGATATCTTGTCATTATGAGGCTTGTAGTTGTAGTTTATTTATTTCTTAAAGGTGTTAATGCCATTAGAGGATCTGTAGTTACAGTTCAGTCTTTTCTAATTGGAATAATCTATTGCCAGATTCTCTTTAGTTACAGTTAACTGGTCAATTATTTTAATGAAGTCTCGTTAGATCAGCCACTAACAGCAGTTCGGCCCTTCCTGAATTCAAGGAAATGCCGTTACAGCATCTCTAATCTGGAAACCCCCACTGATTTAAGCAACTCTGCTTATAGTTGATCGATATACTATACATCCATATGCATGTAAAAAGCAGCTCGAATTACTTCGAGCTGCCTTCTCGTTAATCAAATTCTTCATACTCATTCCAACTCAGATCTTTAATCTTTAAAGACCACAAGTTTCTGGATGCGATAACTAACCAGAAAAATGACCAGATCAACTCCGGCTTTTAGAAAGACCTCTCTAAAACCAGTCAGCTGGAACAGTAAATAGACGGACAAACCAGAAGTAACTGCTTCTGCTACAGCTAATGAATAATAGCCTATAATTGTCTTGTTCCATTTACGTCTGCTCTTGAAAACAACTGAGCGGTTCATACAGTAATTAAATAGCGACGACCCTGCTCTCGCCAGAATGGTCGAAATAAGAATCCGCCTTCTGGCAAAGGTAAACCCAAGGATCAGTATGAACAATTGAAATAGCGTAATATCAAGTATAAAGGACGTTAGGGAAACGCCCATGAACTTAAAAAAATTTTTGAATAGCACCCAGTAAATTTCTGCAGAATCCTTGAAAGGATTGAAATGAGAGCTTTCATTCTCATTGATGTAGACCGTTTCGATCGGACATTCCTCTATCGTCAGATTCTGTCTGACTGCTGCAATCAGCATATTTGTTTCATAACTGAAGCGTTCGCCTTCAAGGTCTGTAAAATGATGTAAACTGTCCATATCTATGCCACGCAATCCTGTCTGGGTATCAGAAATGCGTTTTCCGTACAGCAGTCTGAACACATGTCGAGTAATAGTATTGCCCGTTTTGTTGGATAAAGGAACATTTTCAGAGTCAAAAGATCGGACTCCGAGGACCAGTTTACTCTGATCTTTAGATAAGGACTGACATATAGTCATAACATCGCTCAGTTTGTGCTGTCCATCTGCATCAGCCGTAATAACTCCATTCGCTTTGCTCATCTGCTCGTCATCCAATATGTAGGCAAACGCATTTTTCAGTGCTCTTCCTTTACCTTTGTTTTCGGAGTGCCGTATAACTTTTACATTATGATATGAGCTGCACCGGTCAAAAATTGACTGACAGGTATGCTCGCTTCCGTCATCAATGATGAGGATCGAAAGGAAACGCTCTTCACTCAATAAACGGACATATTCACAAAGCTTTTCGTTAGGATTTAATGCTGGAATCACAAGCACACAGTTTTTCATACACTACCCTCTTTTAACTCGCTATAGTCGATCCTTATCAAAAAATATCCATATTCTGTTCATTATTAATTATAGCATATTTCCATGACAAGAGTCTAATAGAACAACTTAAAAAGACCTGATTGGAATCAGGCCTTCTTTTTATGACAGAACAGATAGATCACTTAGCCATTTAACTATTCTTAATATACAACAGTTCAAAAAGTGACTGACTTAAGTGCACTTCTTTTAACTCATTTATAGTTGATAGAAGACTAAATTCTGAATGATTGTCATTAAAATCGTTGTATAGGTCATCTTTAAGAAAATAGCCGACCTGTGCGGTGTTCAGGCGTTTAAACAGCTCATGACTGATGTCCTGCTTTTCAATATATTTAAAGGACTTGAAGGTCACTTTCAGTTCTTCTTCGTTCTTCATCCTGAAAGTAATAGTCGTCCGCTTCATTTCATCGGAATAGCTCTGGTCGATCATCTCACCGCCTATCACACTGATCAGCTCCACCTGCTCAGAAGCATTAAAGTGCAAGCTGTGGACACGTCCCTCTGGAATAGCTGAACCCTCTCCTTTAACTTTTATGAGAACAGTCTGAGTCTGATAATCAAGGGTTAATTCAGTCACTGCTCTGGACTGCCCACCATCTTCAATGAGCTCGAAGCTGTTTGATCTGCCGGGATAAATCATCCATTCCAAAGAATTTGGCAGTGTATACGCTGGTGTGCTGACGGGATCAGCATCCATTGGAATGATGCCTCCCTCCTTAGCAAACACTGAGACACCTAGGAAACTATAGATGCTCTATATAAGTGGATTTAGGGTTTTCTCTTTTGAGTTTTCCCTCCACTTATTTTCTTTTTTTAAATTTTTTCACATTTTTATGCTTATTACTTGACTTTTG
>NZ_BAAGIQ010000127.1:0-4392 GCF_054658175.1 Alkalibacterium sp. s-m-28 | reverse complement strand
GTTGTTGTGGTGACTACATTTTACCAAAGAGAGGTGTCTTTTTGTGTGTTTTTTGATAATTATTTATAAGAAGTTTCAATAACCGCAAGGGTTAAACCTGGATATTCAACTGCAAAACTTGAGTTATTAAAAAGGACTATATTTAAGTGCCGTTAGAAACAATATAATGACGGATCTTCAGTTTATCCTAATTGTAAACTAAAGCTAGATGCTACAAAGCATCTTCCAGTTTAGGCCGAACAGTATTAGAAACTTTTTTCCGAATAGACTCCTATAAAAGATTCTTCAACATTGAATCACCAGTCAGATACAAAAAAAGGAACAGCGTACGGGATGATTCATTCTCCCTTTCCCTGTTCCTTTAACTTACTCTCTTATTTGCTTAATGCGCGTTTCTGGGTCTCTCTGACTGCTCCAGGTTTTTCGGTCATCTCGAATAGATAGTCGACAACTTTGTCAGCCAGTCCGGCTTCATACAGATCAACCGCAAAGATGTCTGATCGATTCAAAATCGGTCTGACTATGTCAGCGATCTGCTTTCGGTAATCAGCCAGTCATGGGGCAGTTCTACCGGCAAAAAGCTCGTCGGTTTAACATGGTCGGTCCCTTCTACTTTCGCAAATGTCCAGCCCTTCATAAAGAGCGATGTCTTGTTCACTTTTATGCCTCTTTTCTTGAATGTGTGTTTAAGTTTGCCTGTCATGTTAGTTGACTTAATAAACAAACCTCATTGACATAAGAGTAGTCTTTTTTGTAAACGATGTCAACTTAAAACCAGGTGATTTGACTTTCAGATCGAACGACTTTTAATCCTTTATTCATATGGGTTCGAGCTACCTTTTCTGAATGAAAATATGGTAAACTGATTTTAAAGGAGGCATTGGATATGAAAATATTAGTTGATGCAGATGCATGCCCTAAAAAAGAAACAATTATTGCGGAAGCTCAGAATTATCAGCTTGAGGTCCTTCTAGTTTCAAGTATCTCTCATTATTCAACAAAAGAACTTCCCAATAGCGTTGAACGCATATGGGTCGATAAAGGGAGTGATCAGGCAGACTTCAAGATCATGGAGCTGGCTTATCCCAATGATATTGTAGTCACTCAGGATTACGGACTGGCCTCCATGCTTCTTCCTAAAAAGTGCAGAGTGCTGCACCACGAAGGCTACGAATATACTGAAAGAATCATTCAGAAACTGGTCGACGGCCGCCATATATCTGCCGCAATGAGACGAAGCAATATGAATAAAAGCCGAGTGAAATCCCTGAACCCATTTGCGGATGAGCAGCAGTATCCATTTGATGACCTTCTGCGTCAGGTGATCGAAGAACAGCTCGATGAGACAGAAAGGGTCGAAAACTGACGTGATAACAATTGCTCTGACCGGTTGGAGTGATCATGAACTGATCCAACGTGACCGTTCCCGTAAACTGGAAGACTATGCCAGTCATTTCCCAGTAGTGGAACTTGACACAAGCTTCTATGCCATTCCTTCCAGAACCAATATTCTGAACTGGATCGATAAGACGCCGGAATCATTCACTTTCTTCCCAAAGGCATTCAATATGATGACATTACATAAACCATTTCAGCCTGATTTCAGCCGAATGGACGATGTCTTTGATGCCTACCTGGACGCATTTGGTCCCATGATCGAACAGAAACGGATCAAAGCTTTTCTATTTCAGTTTCCACCCTATTTTGACTGTACACGTAAACATGTAAATTACTTGAAGTATGTGCGCAGTCACATGCACGATCTACCGGTTGCCGTGGAATTCAGGAATCAGACCTGGTTTTCCGAGAACAATCAGGAACGGACACTTGAACTGCTGAAACTTCTGGAGTTCTCAAACGTCATTGTTGATCAGCCACAGACACCCAACAACAGTGTGCCTAAAATAGTCAGGAGTACACATTCCAGACTCAGTGTGCTTCGCCTTCACGGCAGAAACTACGAGGGATGGCTTGGTGAAAATGTAAAGGACTGGCGGGCTGAGCGGACACTATACAATTATAGGGATGACGAATTGATGGAATTCAAGGAAATCATTGAGCAGTTGTCAAAGCAGTCGCTGGAAGTCTGTGTGATTTTCAATAATAATTCAGGTGGTCATGCCGCTCAGAATGCGAAGACCCTTCAGAAACTTCTGAACGTATCCTTTGATTACCTCGGCCCTCAGCAGCTCGATTTATTTTAACGAAATCCATTTTATACTGGAGGCTTTGTTAGACATAAATTTGGATTTAACCAACGAGCTTTAAATTGATGTCGTTCCTTGTTTAAATAACTGGTATTTATTTGATAGATTTTTGTTTTAAGTAGAGAAATAGTTGAGACTCTTCGTCCTCAGAACGTAAACAAAAACATCCGGCACCCCCTCTTTCTATATCAGAGAGGGGGTGCCGGATGTTTTTATAATGATTATTAAATCTCAGGTAGCCTTATCCTAACTTCACGAACTCAGCCTGATCGTTTCTTCGTCCTCGTTTTTCTCTTTCGGTTACGCCATTTGAACAAAGCACTCAACGTGCTGTATAGAGCTATGCCTACCAGGGCCCCAATAGTATCGATGATGACATCCATAACAAGAGGCCGTCTTCCGGGTACGAAGTACTGATGGAATTCATCCGTTATCGCATAAAGAAAAGAAATGACTAAAGCCAGGCCAAACGCTCGCCATGGTTTGACATCTGACAAGGTAAAAGCATTCATAAGAAAACTGCCAAGAAACAGATAGACGAAGAAGTGCACATATTTTCTAAGGTACCGATGGATGACCCATCGGTTCATTTCAAAGATACCGAATCGGCTGACTCTTGGACGTACAAATGTGAAGAGGAAATAGGCAATGCCCACACTTATAATCAGAAACAGAATGAACAGAAGGATTTTCAGAATAAAGTGGGAGTCCATCTTTGCCAACCAGATCAGAAAGATATGATACAGAAAAATGACTGATATGATGCCTACCCACTGCCAGTTCGTTATGATTTCTCCACCCAGTTCCATGAGCCCGACACTCCATCTGACCGATTCTTCCGCAGGCTGTGATGAGAACCAGAAGATGACACCCATCCAGAACAGGACCATAGCCCACGAAAAAATCTGAGCTAGTCTTAATTTTGTCTGACTGTTCATGCTCATCTGCTCACCTTCTTTTCCCTTCGTACCTTACATATACAATTACATTCATTCAACCATACTGCCTTTTTCCATCATTTTTTTGCCGTCGATCCAGACAGTAGGCTCTTTAACTACACAATCGATATGAACACCAGCTTCAGTGACTCCTCCAAAAGGCTTGTTTGAACCGAACGCAATATGGATCGTGCCATAAACTTTTTCGTCTTCCAGAACGACTCCTGTAATGCGTGCCGAAGGATTGGTTCCGATTCCGAATTCAGCAATGATCCGTCCATCGGTTTCTCCTAAAATATCTAGCAGTTCTTCACCCTGCTTGCCTGTTGCATCGATCAGCCGCCCGTTTTCTATAGTCAATGTCAGTGGCTCTTTCACTTTTCCGATTTGAGCAATGGACCCGTCAACGACTAGCTTGCCATTCGCTGACTGTTCAAGTGGAGCAATAAACGCTTCTCCTGAAGGTACATTTCCAGCCTGACCTTTTTCTCTAAATACTCCTGTGCTTGGGATACCTTTTCTCCCAGCAACAGAAAAGGTCAAGACTTCTCCGTCTTTTTCGATGCGTACCTCTTCTGCCTTGTCTAACAGAGTTGTATAGCGGGCAGTCAGTTCCTCCACGACTTGCGGATCCGCTTCAATCGCACCTTTTTCAAGCATAGGTAGAGTTACACCCGGCATGGTTCCGATTCGAGTACCTTCAGCAGCGGCTTCTTTCTTAGCACGGGTGTGTGTGATGCTTGCCGTCGTCACGCACAATGCCACATCTGCGTCTTTCATGGCTTGAGCAACAATGCCCGGCGGCTCTTCACCGGATTTGTAGTGAGCAGGAAACTGCAGGAATACTGTTTCGTTTCCTTTGATACAGGCTGCTTCATAGAAGGGCATCGCAATCTGCTTCATACGGTCATCTGTAATGATCGCGACTTTCTCGTTTTTTTTCAGCGCAAAGTTGTTTTCAAAAACCTTTATCGCATTTTCAATATAATTAGTCACGTAAATCAGCTCCTGAACTTTTATGGTGTCTGTATCTATTCTAACTAAAATCTACAAACATTGAAATCAAAATCATCAGGCAGCCTGATACAATTTGAATTGTGCAGACCTTACGTTAGGTGTACGGGAGTTTAACAGCTGGAATCAATAAAAAGTGACACAAAGCCTGTTATGGCTTTATTTTTTTGTCAAATTTGATAGACTTATATTGTAGTACTATGTAGTAATATGTTATAATAGAGATACATTTA
>NZ_BAAGIQ010000126.1:0-4406 GCF_054658175.1 Alkalibacterium sp. s-m-28 | reverse complement strand
CACCCTTGTGACCTTAACTGAAACCATTCAAGTGTTTGTCAAGGGCAAATGCGGCTCCGATTGGTATAGTCAGTGGGCCTTCACCACCTTTAATTTTTAGTTTTCATAAAAAATTTGACAGTTCCAGGTTGTCTCTAATTAAAATAGGAAAGTTAACGTAAGCATTCAGTGAAAAGAAAATCACCCAATTAATATCCTTGAGTATATTCTAGAGCAAGTTATACTTGCTGTAAAACGATATGCATAACTTCAAGTAAATGCATAATTAAAGTTCCAAAAAAGTTATGTGAAAATAATATCAAAATGATATTTATACCATTGACTTATCACCTGATAACTGGAATAATAAGAACAAATCACCCCTTTAATTACAGTCCCGTGAGTCTGGAAAAGGTGAAAGTATAGAGTATGCCGTTCTATGCCCTCTTTATTGCCCGTGGAAGATGGGCATATTTTTTATATGGGTTATTGTGAAGTTTTTATTAAAAGTCTATTATAATAGTTTTTTGAGATACACCTTTAAGCAAGTCCTGTGAGACATGCAAGGTTGTAATGAGTTTGTGCGGATTTTTTTCTGTACGTGTCCTCTTTGCAGCTTAGCAGAGAGGTTTTTTTTGTGCATTGAGATTGCTCAAGAAAACCTTCAGATATAAGTATAGTAATTATTAATTAATGGAGGAGATAGAAATATGAAATTAATCAATGCAGAATTGCGAGGACTAGAAGTCATAGCAGATAAAACGATTAAAATGGAAATCCTAATGGAAGGGGCATTGCTTGAAACCATTCGACCCGGCCAGTTCGTTTATATTCAGATTGGTTCTTCAAGCGAACATATGCTTCGCCGTCCAATTTCCATAGCTGACGTCGATAGTAAAAAAGGTTTACTCACACTTGTTTTCAAAGAGCTGGGAGAAGGAACACGTAAACTCAGCAACATGAGGGAAGGTGAGCCGCTTAATATGCTCATTCCCTGTGGAAACGGCTATAAAATTGATCAGATAGAAATGACAAATGCTCTCCTGATTGGAGGAGGAATTGGAGTCCCTCCACTTTATTATCTGGCAAAGGAACTTGTAAAGAAAGGCATTGGAGTTACCACAGTCATTGGCTTTCACAATGAAAAAGATGTCTTTTTTGAAGAAGAGTTTAAAAGACTTGGAAACTGTTATGTCACCACAAATGACGGCAGTTATGGACAGCGCGGTTTTGTTACAGACATTATTAAGAGTGAACAACCAGTGTTTGATTATTATTTCGCCTGCGGACCCAATCCGATGTTAAAAGCAATCGAATCGACTCTAAAAGATAAAAAAGGCTTTCTCTCACTGGAGGAGCGTATGGGATGTGGGGTTGGTGCCTGCTATGCGTGCGTCGTACCAACTCAAGATGAAAAAAGCAGTAAGAAAATTTGTCAAGATGGTCCAGTCTTCCATACAGGAGAGGTGAAAATATAATGTCTCTAGCAGTCAACTTACCGGGGTTACAATTGAAAAATCCAGTTATGCCGGCTTCCGGCTGCTTCAGTTTCGGACGTGAATACAGTCAGTTTTATGATTTAAGCGAACTGGGAGCCATTATGATTAAGGCCGCTACTGAAGAGAAGCGATTGGGTAATAGTACACCTCGCGTAGCGGAAACAAAATCAGGTATGCTGAACGCTATTGGGCTGCAGAATCCGGGAGTACGAAGTATTATTGAAACGGAATTGCCCTTCCTTGGGTCTTTTGATTTACCCGTCATAGCTAATATTGCCGGCAGTACAGTTGAGGAATATGAGAATGTTGCTGCAGCGTTTAGGCAAACGGATCTAATTCATGCGATTGAACTGAATATATCCTGTCCCAATGTAAAAGAGGGCGGTGTGCAGTTCGGTATGATTCCAGAAGTAGCCTATGAAGTGACCAAGCGTGTTAAAAAGCGGTCTGATGTCCCCGTTTACGTTAAATTATCTCCAAATGCTGCGGACATCGTCGCCGTAGCAAAAGCGGTAGAACGTGCAGGTGCCGATGGACTAACGATGATTAACACCTTGACGGGTATGAAAATTGATTTAAATAGTAGAAAACCGTTATTGAGCAATAAGGTTGGCGGGTTATCGGGACCGGCGATAAAACCTGTCGCTATTCGAATGATCTATGAGGTATATCAAGCTGTTAGTATTCCCATCATAGGGATGGGGGGCATTCTCACAACGGAAGATATTCTGGAATTTTTGATGGCCGGTGCGAGTGCCGTTGCTGTCGGGACGGCCAATTTTCAAAATCCGATGATATGCAAGGAATTGATTGATCAGTTACCCGCCACGCTGAGGAAGTATGGGTTTGACAGTGTCAACGATGCTATTGGTAGTGGGCATGATTAGGGCTTAATAACACAGAGAAAAAAATAATAGTTTCTGATCCACAGCGCTGCTGTCTAATTTAATGTAGTCAGTTTTCAGTTAGAAATAATCGTTCTCCAAGCTCTTTAATGTTAAAATAGAAAGAGTAGTGTAAAAAGAAGCAAAGGAGAATAACAGTGAAATTAATTACATGGAACATCGATTCATTGAATGCAACCTTAACGAGCGACTCCAATCGTGCAGTAATGTCCAGAGAGGTTATGAATACCATTATCGAACAGAATCCTGATATTATTGCCATCCAAGAAACAAAACTACCTAGAACGGGCCCTTCAAAAAAACATGATAAAATTTTGAGTACACTATTCCCGGACTATGAATACGTCTGGAGAGTGTCTGAAGAGCCGGCTAAAAAAAGCTATGCGGGAACGATGTTTTTGTATAAGAGCCATCTGAAGCCAGAAGTTTCCTATCCTGAAATCGGAGCACCGGATACAATGGATAAAGAAGGACGGATTATCACACTCGAATTTGATGAGGTATACGTGACTCAAGTCTATACGCCAAATTCAGGGTCAGGCCTGGTCAGACTAAAAGAGCGCCAAATCTGGGACGAAAAATATGCCGACTATTTATCATCTTTAGACGAGAAAAAAGCAGTAATCGCAACGGGTGACTACAACGTGGCACACAAAGAAATTGATTTGGCTCACCCTGAGAGAAATCACAAGTCAGCTGGGTTCACTGACGAAGAGCGTGAAGGATTTACACGCTTATTGAATAGAGGATTTACAGATACCTTCCGTCATCTGCATGGTGATGTAACTGGACGCTATTCATGGTGGAATCAGCGTGCTAAAACGAGTAAAATCAATAACTCCGGCTGGAGAATTGATTACTGGCTCGTAAGCAGTCGTCTGGCAGATAAAGTACAAACATCTGATATGATTGACTCAGGAGACCGCCAGGATCACACGCCTTTAATGCTTGAAATTAATCTGAGTATGTAAGAATAAGCTCCATCGAGCTACTAAAGTGTAAAAATTGAAAATCTCCCCTACCGACAACATAAAACTGTCAGTAGGGGAGATTTTTTTGCATTTTAATGAAAGTCAGTCAGCTTTTCCAAATCATCCAGATTGTTTTGATTCTTAACGTGAATTTTTAGAATCGCCTCTTTTGCTGCTTCAATTGCCTCACGTAGATTGGGATCGAACTGTGTGCCGAGATTAGTCAAAACCTGCTTGTATGCTTCGTTAAAGGAAAGACCTCTGCGATAAGCTCTGGTGGATGTCATGGCATCAAAAGCATCTGCTACAGCCAAAATACGCGCTTCTAGAGGGATTTCAAGACCTTGAGAACCTTTAGGGTACCCTTTGCCGTCCCAGCGTTCATGATGGTAAAGAACGCCACATTTTAAGCCTTCAAGTCCTTCTACTTTTTCAACCATCTGAGCCCCAATAGTAGTATGGCTTTTAACCACCTCAAACTCACTTTTAGTCAGTTTATCAGGTTTTGTTAAAATGCCATCGGATATGTGGATTTTTCCAATATCGTGCAGCAGCCCACTTAGTCTGATGTTTTTTAGCTTGTTTTCATCCTGATACTGTGGGAGTTGCTGAGCGATGGCCACAGCATACTGGCTGACCCGTTCACTGTGGCCAAACGTGTAAGCGTCTTTAGCTTCCATTGCCACAATAAAGCTTTGAACAACTTGTTCCAGTTTCAACTCCATCGCATGTATGACAGTATTAACCTGTTTTTCATACAGCATATTCAGTTTAATCAGTAGAAGATAGCTGAATGTCGCTACGATAAGATATAACAAGAGACGATTAGATAAGTCTATCGTATCTGTTTCATAATACGTCCCTACTGGAAAAAAGAAGCTCACAATAGTCAGACTGATAAAGCCAACAGTGGAGGAGATTAATAATAACTCAAGTTTCGCACCCCTAAGAACGACGTTCTATCCTTTTACCGTAAAGATCAGTTAGAATATTGAACTTAAAAGTACAGAAAAAGACACCTCTCTTTGGTAAAATGTAGTTACCAACAAACA
>NZ_BAAGIQ010000125.1:0-4465 GCF_054658175.1 Alkalibacterium sp. s-m-28 | reverse complement strand
CAAAAGTCAAGTAATAAGCATAAAAATGTGAAAAAATTTAAAAAAAGAAAATAAGTGGAGGGAAAACTCAAAAGAGAAAACCCTAAATCCACTTATATAGAGCATCTATAGTTTCCTAGGTGTCTCAAAGTGTATGAGGAGGACAAGGGATGATCAATGAGCTAATCACTAAAGTGCGTTTGAAAAATTTTATGCTTATCATAATAGGCTCAGTTTTATATGCGACCAGTGTGAACGTCTTTACTGTACCAAACGATTTGGCTGAAGGAGGCCTGACTGGGTTTTCTCTGATCCTTTTTTATCTTATCGATATCCCACCATCTTATACGATTTTTATTATCAACATGTTCATACTGGCTGTTGGATATAAGTTTCTTGACAAAAAAACGCTCCATTATACTCTCGTAGCCAATGCGATCATTTCGGTTATGCTCCTCGTGGTCACAGGTTATCAGTTCATTCCTGAAACGACTTTGCTAGCCCCAATCGGTTCAGGCATTTTTATGGGTGCAGGTATTGGCCTGATTATGCTGGGTCACGGGACAACAGCAGGCAGTGATATTATTGCCAAGTTGATGGAGAAATATCTCGGGATAAATATACCAACTGGTCTTTTGATGATCGATGTGTTTATCGTCCTGCCCAGTGCATTTGTCATTGGTGCAGAGAATGCGTTTCTCACATTGATCAACCTCTACATTCAAAGTAAGGTCATTGACTTTATTCTAGAAGGGTTGAATCCGAGAAAATCCTTCTTTATTATATCTAAAAAGCATCTAGAGATTGCCGAAGCCATCGAAAACCAGCTCGGGCGAGGCATTACCATATTGGATGGACGTGGCTACTACACTAAGGAGAAGAAAGACATTCTTTATATCATCATCAGTCGACGGGAAGTTCTTCCAATTAAGCGTATCGTAGAGGCTATCGATCCGAATGCCTTCATGACCATCTCACATGTTCAGGAAGTTACTGGAGAAGGTTTTTCCTATCTGGCTCAGGAAGTGCAGGCTGAACGGATCACAGAAGCGGAAGAAGAGTGGATCGAAGAACAAAGGGTTGCGAATGAAAGTGAATAGTTTATAATGATTATTACATGATAAAAACTATAAAGGAGTGTCGCGATGTCTGACCACCAGCTCGAAATTAGTAACATTTCATTTAAGACAGACAATCAGTCTATCCTGGAGTCGATTTCTTTTTCTGTCGAGAAAGGGGAAAGGGTAACGATAACAGGACCGTCCGGAGGAGGAAAGAGCACCTTATTAAAGATCATCGGGAACATCATCAATCCGACTGACGGAAAGGTTTTGTTCCATGGAAAGAACATACAGGAGACCAATCCTCTAAAGTATCGCCAGAAGGTCTCCTACTTTTTCCAGAACGCTTCGCTCTTCGATCAGACTGTCAGGGACAACCTGTCTTTTCCATATGACATCAGAGACGAAGAATTTGATGAAGAGAAAGCGAAAGATATGCTTGAACGCGTCAGCTTGAGTCGCTCCTACCTGGATAAGCCTATCAACGAACTCTCCGGTGGAGAAAAACAGCGTGTAGCTTTGATCAGAAACATGATGTATCTTCCGGAAGTTCTCTTACTTGATGAGGTGACCAGCTCGCTTGATGCTGAGAATAAGGAAATTATTCACGGGATACTGGACACTTTAAATAAAGAGAATGGCCTGACTACATTATCTGTCACCCATGATGAAAATGAGATCAGTCAGGCAGACAGAGTGATCACGATCATCGACGGCAGACTGGAGGACTCTAAATGAACGCTAATCTGGAAATCAATAACTTTTCGCTGTTCCTTTCTACAGGTTTGCTGATCATCGCCATACTTATTGCATATAAAGAGAAGCTTGAACTCGGTAATGATATTTTTATTGCCGGCATAAGAGCAGTAATCCAGCTGTTTATTATCGGCTATGTCCTGAGCTATGTAATACAGCTTGACAATGTGCTTGTCACACTCGCTATGGTAATGTTCATAGTGTTCAACGCAGGCTTCAATGCTCATCAGAGAAGTGACGGGATACCGCATTCCTTAACTATTTCACTTTTCTCCATAACCATAGGTACTGCAGTAACTCTGGTCATTCTCGTTGTTTCCGGGGCAATTGAATGGCTGCCGTCCCAGATCGTTCCCATTACAGGAATGATTGCAAGTAATGCAATGGTCGCTATCGGATTGACTTTCCAGTCTCTGAACTCAAAATTCGCTGATCAGCGTCAGCAGGTTCTTGAAAAGCTGTCACTTGGGGCCAATGAAAAGCAGGCATCCATGAGCATTATTAGAGCCAGCGTGAAAACGGGGATGAGCCCATCGATTGACAGCACAAAGACCGTCGGACTGGTCAGTCTGCCTGGTATGATGTCCGGTCTGATATTTGCTGGAGTAGAACCGACAGAAGCCATCAAGTATCAGATCGTTGTTATGTTCATGATTATCGCAGTGACGAGTATCGCAAGCTTCAGTGCCAGCTACTTGGCATACAGACAGTTCTATAATGAGCGGAAACAGCTGACGATATAAAATAATACAAGCTAATATATTTCAAAAACCGTCTTATTTGTCACATAATTGACACTAAGACGGTTTTTGAAATAGTCTCGTAAGGATGTAATGATAACAATACAGACTGACTAAAAGGAAGTAACAGATGGTCTAAACCCCTTTTCTTTTATAAAGTGCATGGTAAGATACATACAGTTATCCGGGCAAGACCTAGGGTAAATAGCAAAAAGACACTACAGACGAGACGTGTAGTAAATTATGAAAAGGGGTATAAACTTGTTTATACAAAAAAATCAATTAATCAAAGCCGGTATTACTTTCTCAGCTGCAGGACTATTATTCCTGACTAACGAGTCTGAAGCCAGCGCAAATGAATTTACCAGTTCAAACTGGGAGCCGAAAACTGTATCGCAGATCGAACAGGAAATAGCGGCACAGAATGAGAACCAGGGAAGCGACGATGTCCTTAAATATACCTTCCAGTGGGGAGACACAATGTGGGGCATATCTCAAGCTACAGATATTTCAGTAGATAAATTGGTAAACGTTAATGATATTGATAATCGTAGTCTGATTCATGTCGGATCTACTATTTATCTAAGTAGAGACCTGTCAGTCATTTCCGTACAAAATGGTGATGAAGAAGTTGTTAGTTATGACGTGTCAAATGGCGATGCAGTTGAAACTGAGACACCTGAAGAAGTAGAAGAAGCAGTTGAAGCAGCTGAAGGAAACGTAGTAGAAGAAGCTGTTGTAGAAGAACCAGCAGAAGAAGCGGTAGTAGAAGAAACTGTTGTAGAAGAACCAGTTGAAGGAAACGTAGTAGAAGAAACTGTTGTAGAAGAAGCAGCTGAAGGAAACGTAGTAGAAGAAACTGTTGTAGAAGAACCAGCTGAAGAAGCAGTTGAGCAAACTCAACCAGCAGAAGAGTCAACAGCACAAACCTCTTCCTCAGAAAACGGCCGTTGGATGACTGTTGAGGCGACCGCATACTCTCGTAATCAGCCAGTATTGAGTAATCACACATTTACTGGAATTGACCTAAGAGAAAATTCACGTGTCATAGCTGTAGACCCTAATGTTATTCCTTTAGGATCAACAATCTATGTACCTGGCTACGGAGAATACATTGCAGGAGATACTGGTGGAGCAATCATTGGTAATCGAATCGATATTCACTTCGAAAGTCTAGATTCTGCAATTCAGTTCGGCAGACAGAGCATTGATGTACAAGTATTCGAATAAATTTCAACTTCTAAAAAGCTATAAGCGAATATTGAATTCGCTTATAGCTTTTTTGCATAAAAAATGAATATTTTACCAATGTTTAACAAATGGCTGGTTAATGTAACAGAATGAGATGAAATTGTAAAAGCCTTTTCTTTTGAATTGCTATTCATTCATGATAGAGTATTTCTATAACAGATTACGGTTATTTATATTATCAAACCAAAGCAGGAGTGTTCTGATATTACTAATATGAATAGTTTGGCCCAATTATGAGAGATTGGTGTCAGGCAAGGCTTATTGCTTTAAATCAATTAGGAATTTTGGTAATGTTTCGGTAGATAGTTGAATAACTGTATAAAAGGAGAGAGATACATGAAAAAACTTGCTAAGTTCACCGCATTGTCTCTAACCGCAGGTTTGCTGCTTGGTGCTTGTGCTGATGGAGAGGATATGGAAGAAGACTTTCCAGGCGTTGAAGATCCGGCCACTGAAGATGAAGTGGAAGATAATGGGACAGATGATGGCATGGACGGCGATTTAGATGAAGATACAGACGAATAATAAGCATTAAATTGATAAAAAAATACGGTAACTCCCAATAATCTATGAAAAATTATGTTTCCCAAATTTCTCGTTGCTCGTATGATGATTTCTGTCGATGAAGGTAATATAATCCAATCATTGTCTGGATTATACAGCTTTATAACAGATCCA
>NZ_BAAGIQ010000124.1:0-4481 GCF_054658175.1 Alkalibacterium sp. s-m-28 | reverse complement strand
AGCGATTAAACTGACTGATAGTCTGTCGAGACGATTCACTTAATGTTTCTAAAGAAATGTAGGAAAACCATTTATTTATGGTCATTTTTGTTTTATACTTATCCATGTTGTAAGTCCTTTGTTTTGGACTTGGATAAGTCATCCAACCCCATTATAAAGGACTTTTTTATACCATGAAACAGTTAAAATTTTAATGCAACACTAGTGGTCAGCAATATTCCAAATTAAATTAGAATTTTCTTGGACATTAATATTTGTTTGATCAAAACAATCAACTATTTGCAAAATCATAACCTCTATCATTTTTTAAATTTCTATATATTCTTGAGAAATTTCTTTTTGTAAAGCCATTTTCAAATTCGTTTTCGTAATTTTTAATTTATTGTGACTACTGGTTAAACGAACGACTTTTGGATAACCTTCTTCATTTTCCATTTCCGATAAAATACTACTCGAACCACTATTCCCTTTTGTCGAATGAGGGACTGGTCCAAATAAGACTAGTCGATAGTTCGGATTATAATGCATCTTTTTATATTGATATTTTTCAGCTTCATTATAATCCAATACCAATTCTACTCGATCTTTTGAAAGCCCATAGCTTTTGAAAATTCCATAGATATCATTGGTTTTAACCGAAGAATCCCCGATAATAACTATCTTCCCATCAGGAAATGTTTCATAAAATGATTCTTCTTTCGACGGGAGTAAATCAGACATTCCAATTTCACTTAGATATCCTTCAAGATAGTCATTGTCATAAGCATCTTTTAAGTTTCGTTGCAGTTGAAAAGCAGCTTGTGTTAGTACCTCATAAAATTCATTATGTGATATTTTCATTATAACACCTTCTCAATTAATTCTTTTCTTCTTTGAGAGATGATATCTTTTTGTCTGTCTAATAAATCAAGTTGTTCTTCGTATTCTAGATACTCCTTTACTAAAGTATCTTGTTCTTCTCTTGAGAGATTTGGAATTAAGATGGTTTTTAAATTTTTAATACTGATTGTCTCAATGACTGAACCAGTAGATAATCGTTCCAATTGCGCTTGACCCTCATCACTCTTTAAATACATCTCAATAAATGTTGGATTGACTTTTTCCTCATCTATCTCAATATAATATAAATTACCTGTTGCCAAGATCTTAGTGTTCTTAGGATTTTCGACCCTCGCAATTTTATACGGGCTAGACTTGGATATCACAAGATTTCCTTCTTTTAAAAAGTAATTGTGGTATTTTTCGTCTACATTTTTTAAATTAGGTAAATTTTTATTAATCGAAGAACTTTCAATGTCTTGTATTTTTAAATACTTTATACCTGTTTCTTTGGTTGTAGTCATTGTGTCAAGTTCTTTACGACTAATCATCGCGCCTCGGTTAATGCTTCGAGTTAAATCATCAATTGGTGTCATTTTACTAGCATCTGGTATGAAACCAAAATAGCGAATAGGCGTTAAGACGAATTCTTGTTTTTCGAAGTCTTGATAAGTGAGATGTTTACTTATTTCATTTTCTTGTTTATAAGCTTCTACGATTTCTTGAATGTTCTTATCCGTTAAAATATTTTTCATTTGACCTCTCGTACTAATCTCACTCGCGTCAACCATTCTTACCGTTTCATTATTTTGACTAAATATTAATAGCGTAAAAGGTATAGCGGTATGAGGAAATAGTTTTTCCGGCAGAGCTATGATGGCTTCTAACCAGCCTTCTGAAATAATCTTTTCACGAATATCATGATCTTGCTCTCTAAACAAGACTTGATTATACATGAGTACAGCTGTTTTCCCCCCTGGTTTTTGATTCGCATACGAACTGAGAATAAAAGCCCAGTCAGCTGATATATTATACTCTTCAATATCAATCAATTCGGTTAATGCTGTATTATCTTTTATTGTATCATCAATCCGAGGTTCTCGAACGCCTACTGGAGGATTCGAAAAAACTTTTGTTGCTTTAAAAGCTCTATAGTCTTGACTTAATATATTTCCTAACTTTAATTGAATTGGGAATTGAGCTACCTTTGCTCGAATGGTTGAAATGATATTCATTTGAATATTAATTTCAACTCCACAAACTTTCTCAGCACCCGTCTCCATTTTAGTTTCCAGTAAATAAGAACCAATACCCGATCCTAAATCTAAAACTGTATCATCCGACTGAACCTCTAATAATTCATTCACTAGTTTTGTCACACCTAAAGGGGTTCCAGATAAATTACTTCTTATATCATTATCTTCACTAAATAAAATTATTGCTTTCAATGTGTTCTCATCATAGTTTTCTGAAATAGATTGGATAATATCAAAAGGAACTTTTTGAATCACTCGATTGAGTTGGTTTAATGTATACTCGTCATTAAAATCTGAAGCTACAGATTCTATTAATTCTTCTCTTGATGATAATGGTTTATATTTTAATGCCAAATAACTAAGCTGTATGAGTAGAAAGATAGAGGTTTCTTCTTGAATGTTCCCTCTTATACCATTCAGTATATCAAAAGCTTTCTTCTCGTAGCTAACGTTTTTCAGCTCTTTATACGTTGTGTAATCCACGACATAACCTCCTATGGTTATTTATAATCATTTAACTTGAGGTAATCATACAACAAACCCACACACTTGTCAATGGTTATTTATAATCATTTTGCTTTTTATTTGATATTGTGATTATATATCGTTCTTTGATTATTTAATAATCTTAAATTTCAAGTTTAAGTTAGCCATTTGAAAATAAAAACCATTACCCTTTTCTAAGTAGTAATGGAATTGGTAATGGTTCGTATCATTTACGAGTTCTCGATAAAACAAAAAAGCCCCACATCAGGAATAAGAAATTCCCTAGTGGAGCTTTGTATCTAAAATGGAGTTGAGGGGGGGCTCAACCAAGCCCCTTCACATCAACGTTTATAGTGCTATAGTAATGGTTTTGGTAATGGTTTAAACTAAATTTTCACGCATACGCCTATGTTTTGTGAAGAAAAAGCCATAACCACACTTTAGAATTTCTACTCTATTTGAAGTATATTTTATGCTACATAGTTATAAAGTTTCCTAAACACTTCTCTTTACTATCAATCCGTTGTGTTTTGTACCTATTTTCAGTAATCTATTACAGAACAAATCCGAGTGTTTTTCGTATTAACTGTAAATGAGTCATGTGAATTTCTCATGGTTTGTTTGGTAACTAAATCATAGGCGTTCATTGATCTTTTTTCATTTCAAAAGCAAAAATGGTGTCAATTAATCAAAATTAGCCCATCAATACCATCTATTATAGAAACAATTTGACAAACAAAAAAGGAACACGCAACTGTACTTTGTAAATTCGCAGTTACTTGTTCCTTTTCATCTATATTGTATTAGTCTTCCTCTTCATCGTGGTAATCATCATCTTCTAGGGCTTCTTTTCCTAAAAAGGCTTGCAACATCCAGATTTTTGTATCTAAGTCATCTTTAAATTCAATTAGCGTATCCTCAAAGACAACATTCTCTTCTTCTTGCGCCAAGTGAATGGCACGAATCGTTAATTCACGAGTTTCTCTGAAATCATCGATGATATTGTCAACCATTTCTTCGGCTTTTATATATTTATCTGCTGGATCTTCTGATAGCATAGAATACTCGACAAGCTCTTTGGTTGTAGAAGCTGGTTTATATCCTGAAGCTAGCAGTTGTTCAGCTAAACGGTCAAACCATTTTTCATTATCATCATATAGTTCCTCAAATTTTTCATGTAAAGTAAAGAAGTGAGGTCCCTTTACATACCAATGATACTGATGTAACTTCACATGTAGTGTGTGAATATTCCCTAAAAGATGGTCTGTAATGGCTGCTGCATTTATTTTCGTATGATGCACATGATCTTTATATTCTTGTTCTTCTTTTAATCTTTCTTGTGGTGCTTTTTCTGACATGATTCATTCCTCCATTATTTTTTTGATTTTTTAAGTGAACCTACGCGGTTTTTACACGCGATCTTTTTACGCCATAACCTAAGTCTTGGATAGCTTTTTCTATGTCTTCAATTGATACAGTGTCGTCGAAGTTTACTTTTACACGGCTTGCATTGAACATCACTTTCAAGCTGTCTTTATCCACACCGTTTAAGTTACCAACACCATTTTCGATTTTTTGTAGACATGATGGACAAGTTAACGTTTCTAATTGAATAATTGCTTTTTGCATGATACATTCTCCTTTGAATTTTTATTTGTTATTTATTCATTCGATTTACCTTATTGACATCTATAGTATATCAGCTATTCAAGCTTTTAATCTTGATCTACATCAATTTAACGAGGTATTTTGTATTTCAATATTTTCATTTCTTACCTCTTATGCATCTATTCGTTACTGTCAAATTTTTTTGTTCTTAAAGGTCTATAACCGTTGTTCTATCAAGGAAAAGACAAAAAACACTTGCCCCTCCCTCATTTATCGGTAAAATAGTAGGTATCCGACTACCAAACTATCCCC
>NZ_BAAGIQ010000123.1:0-4518 GCF_054658175.1 Alkalibacterium sp. s-m-28 | reverse complement strand
GTTTAGTTTCACTAAACCAACTGGCAGAGTCTGCTTACTTAAGATATTGAACCGCCGTATACGGAACCGTACGTACGGTGGTGTGAGAGGACGGTAAATAAATTAATTATTTACCCCCTACTCGATTTTTCCCAATTAGTGTAAAATTTAGTTACTATTTATGTGAGGAGAAACGTTCATGTCTATAAAGAGCGAAAAGCAGTTTGAAGTGATTATTAAAAAGTTAGACCAGCTTTTAGAAGAAAACAAACAACTGAAAACAATCATCGCTCAAAAAGATGATGAACTTTCTTTACAGAAAGAACAGATTGAATTCTTAACTCAGAAACTGTATGGTCCAAAGAAAGAAACTCTGAAAAATAATCCGAATCAGGGGAATCTCTTCAATGATCACCTTTTTAGCGGACCAGAGCAGACTGGTGACCAAAGCGACGAGGATGAAGTCATTGTAACGAAGGTTGTCCGTCGCAAAAAACGTAAAGGGTTAAAAGACCAGCAGTTAGCGTCACTTCCGACAGTCGATCATATACATGAAATTGAATCCTGTACGTGTCCTACATGCAAAGAAGGAATGAAAGAAGTCAGTACGCAACTCATCCGCCAGGAAGTTAAATTTATTCCGGCAAGAGTTGAAAACCACAGACATTTCCAGAAAACGTATGCGTGTGCGAAATGCGAAAAAAATGGAACGCGAACACCCTTTGAGAAATCTGAGATTCCACGGCTTCCTTTAAATAATACAGCCGCGTCCGCTTCACTTATAGCAGAAACCATGTACCAGAAGTTTGAACAGAAAGTGCCTGCTTATCGGCAGGAAGTCTACTGGGATTTACTCGGCTATCCGATCCCCCGTCACACGATCACGAACTGGCACATTAAAACGGCACAGTATTATTTCGAAGAACTCGTATCTGAACTACGAAAAGAACTCCTGAACCATAAGGTTCTTCACGCCGATGAAACAACGTTCAAAGTACTGAACGATAAAGAACGACAAAAATCGTACATGTGGCTGTTTAGTACGGGCAAGTATAGTGAACGGGCCATACATATCTTTAAACTGGGTCCCTCTCGCAGCGGGTCAGACCCAAAGGACTTTTTAAATCAGTATACAGGCTATCTGCATAGTGACGGGTTTTCTGGATACACTAAGCTGTCAGGGATGACCCAGATTGCCTGCCTGGCTCATATTCGACGCAAATTCTATGATGCGCGGCCAACGAACTATTCCAGTAAGAGTATCGCTCACAAGGGCGTCACTCTGTGTAACGAGTTGTTTGCGCTGGATAAATCGTTCAATAAACTATCTGTCAGCGAGCGATATGACCGCCGATTGGAGCTACTGAAGCCTAAGCTTGACGCGTTCTTTGAATGGTGTGGTTCTCTGACCGCGCATGGAAAGCTGGGCACAGCGATCACCTATGCACTGAACCAGAAAGAGCGCATGATGAACGTACTCAAAGACGGTCGGCTCGTGCTTTCCAATAACTTAGCTGAACGAGGGATAAAGTCCCTCGTCATGGGAAGAAAGAACTGGTTGTTCTCTAAATCATTTGACGGCGCACGTGCTGTGGCGACCATCTTAAGCCTGGTTGAAACAGCTAAATCCAACGGATTACATCCGCGAAAGTATCTTGATTATTTATTGAAGCACCTGCCAAATCGACAAAATACACCTTTGGAGGCTTATTTGCCATGGAATCCAAAGGTGCAGATGGACTGTCGCTAAGACAGCCAGCTTATTCTACTCTTCGGACATCTCTTAGTATAGAGGTGTCCGTTTTTCAGTTGAAGGTACTCAACTATTCATCGCTTACGATTAAAAAAAGAGGATGGTAAAGTTTATCTGTTGATAAACACTACCAAAACGAAAAGATCTTACTATATTCACGCACAAGAAAGAATTACAGTACCATGCAAAACCAGAGCGTCCGGATGCACTGATGACGAGAAGACTGCAGGAGTTCCTTTGCGGACAGTGGGGGCGAAATGTCTATTATGAATATGTACCTCTTCCAGGGTTGGAATGCTCGAGGGAATGAGAAGTACAAAGAACTGGAAGCTAAAGAAGGCATGGTTGTACCAGGAACAGTTCCTGAAAAATACGAAGTGTTTGATGTGGTTCATAGCCTATATAATTTCTCAGAAGGGGAAGACAGCAAACCGGTAGTGGATGGGAAAGAAGCCGCTGACGGAAATGACTTCAAATACATTAAAAATCCTCAGGCTATGGCTGACAAGCCAGTACTGAAAGCACCTCTTGCTCAACTGCACAGCACACCATCAGAAAAATAAACGGATAGGATGTAATCAGATTTCATTAACCGAGATCAGATAATCAAGCGTTTATCTTTGAAACAGCAGCTCTTTCTCTGGTACTATTAAATTGATAAATCAAATAAGAGAGGATTGAAATGGATGAAAAAAATAGATGACACGCAAAAGAGTATTCTGATTGGAGTAGGGGTTGCGTTTTTAGTCGGGATTCTTACTTTTCTTTTTTCTTCTGACAATGCGAAGAAAAAAACGAAAGCAACAGTGAATCGGCAGAAAGCGAAGCACTATGTGAATGATAAATTTAACAGCAAAAGTGCAAAAAAATTAGTCAGCAAACTGACTGACGATGAAATTAATTTGCTCGCTGGTGCTGCTGGAAAAGTTAGCAATCTGGAAGATAAGTTCTCTGATATGGGTTCTGATATGAAAGATTATATGCAGGACAAGTCAAAAGATGCGAAAAAAGCATTTAAGAAAGTTAAAAAGTAGTCAGTTCCGGCTAAGTAAAAAAGGTCTCCTTTTATAGGAGGCCTTTATTTATAGAATGAGAAGATAGCACAGCAGCAGTTCATTCATGTTTTTCAAGGATAGACCGGTGGATTCATTGAATCGGTCCATCCGGTACTGTAGCGTATTGCGGTGTATAAACAGTTGTTTAGCAGCAACACTGATATTTCCCTGACTTTGCCATAAAGCTTGGATTAATTCGTGCCAGTCGTCTGAGGCATCGATTTGAGTTTTGAGTTCCTTAATTATGGCACTTTTTGCCAGCGCATCTTTTGTAAAATGATGCAGGGCAATATCCGGAAGCGAACTGACCTGATGGTGCATATGTGTGACTTCCTGCTGAAAAATATTCTGTTCTTCTTTAAATAAGTCATAAAGATTGTGGTCTGGTGTCCAGAATTGTCCAATATAAGCATGTGTTCTTATTGAAAAGTCATCCTCAAGTGTCTGGAGGATACCTGTTATTTCTTCATCAGAGAAATTCGGGGCGCCAGTATCCTGCACTATAAGACAGGTATCGCTGCTTATAAAAAAGACATCCAGAACAGGTTCGAATAATTGTCTGATTGAATCAATCCAGATTAAATAGTCGAATTGTGTATCTATTTTCTCCAGGTAGAGCTGAGTCAGACGTATCATCTGAGTGGTTTTAGGTGGAAGTTCTCTTTGGCCTTGAATCAGTTCAGCCCATTTAGAGTCCGAGACTGGAAAGGAAGAAGGCTCAATTTCCTGTTTAAGCATGACAAGAAGCTGCCACTCTTTTTCAGTCAGCTCTTTTTTCGGGATATGAATCCATTTATTTTTATAAGGAATGCGGAAAGTGTCTTCGTCCATAAATGGCAGATCGGACAAAACCGCTTCGGGATACAGTGTTTTCAAGTTTGCATAATCCAAACTTATTCCTCCTATCTCAATGTAGCTTAATTTTACCACTGTTTGATGCAAAGAGAAACTAAGGTATAATGAAGAAAAAGTGAATTTTGGAGCGATCGAGATGACTGGATACACCGAAAAAGAAATAGACCGATGGATGGCTGAAGCGATCATCGAAGCAAAGAAGGCCGAAGCAATATTAGAAGTCCCCATCGGGGCAGTGATTGTCAAAGATGGCCAAGTGATCGGCCGAGGACATAATCAGAGAGAAACGCTTCAGGAAGCCGCCGCTCATGCCGAGATGATAGCAATCAAGGAGGCGAATCAGCATCTGGTTAACTGGCGACTGGAAGAGTGTGATTTGTTTGTAACGTTGGAACCGTGTGTCATGTGCAGCGGTGCCATTGTACTTTCCCGCCTGCGTTCAGTTTATTATGGGCCGGCTGATCCCAAGGGAGGGGCAGTGGAGTCGTTGATGACTGTTCTTCAGGATGACCGTCTGAACCACCAGTGTGAGGTGCACAAGGGAGTCAGGAAAGAAGAGTGCTCAGCCTTGCTGTCTGATTTTTTCAGGACACTTAGAGAGAGAAAAAAGAGGGAAAAAGCCCTGAGGCAATCAGAAGCTTCCACTGAAGCAAACGAGTGAATCAGAAGGAGATATATGAACTTGCGTACTAATAGAAACCCGCCGGTCATCGAGACAGTATGAAATAAACTGTCTTGATGACCGGTGGTTTTTATCACCATTTGACAGAAGACTCCCACCTCTAAGCGAAGCGTAGGTGGGAGATGAATGCCTATTGAGCGAAGCTCAAAACAGCCCTTCTGATTTTAATGCTTTTCGCAACAGTTCAAGTACAC
>NZ_BAAGIQ010000122.1:0-4577 GCF_054658175.1 Alkalibacterium sp. s-m-28 | reverse complement strand
GGGACTGCCTTTTGAGCCTACCCATATCCGATTCCTCTGTCTGCATGAAACCTGTGCAGACAAGAATGGAGTTCGTAGGAAGCCCCCACTTCAAAATCCGGAGGATTTAAGTGGTGGGTAGTTCACTTCGTTCCTAAATAATCCAGTGCATAACGGACGTGCAATTCAGTCGCATAAGCCAGACCTCTTTCATCTATATCGAATTGCTCATGATGATGGCCGTACCAGGTATCCGGATCATCCAGATTCCTGGTCCCTACCCGGGCATAAACTCCTGGGGCTTCTGCCAGGAAATCAGCAAAGTCATCTGCTCCTAGACTTTTCGGCTGACTGGTGATGACCCGCTCTGCACCGACGATATCTGCAGCAACCCTTGCCGCACGTGCTGCCGGCTCTTCAGCATTGATAAGTGGTGCTGCAGCATCATAGTTTTCAAACGTAATCGAGGCCCTGTGGGACTCAGCCACATGCTTTGCAACGCGCTCAACTGCTTCCAGTACAAACTGTCTCGTTTCATGACTGAATGTACGCACGGTTCCTTCCAGTTCAGCGTGATTAGCTACAATATTATAGCGTGTCCCTGCATTCAATACCCCGACCGCGACAACGGCGTGATCCAGAGGGCTGATCTCCCTTCCTACGATACTTTGAAGTTCAACGGTTATGGCAGCCGCAGCCAGCAAGGCATCCACTCCTTTGTCAGGCTGAGCAGCATGTGCACTTTTTCCCTGAACATTGATCTTGAATATATCACATGACGCGTTCGTCGCTCCAGGAACGGATACGATACTGCCGACCGGGACACTGGAATCCAAATGAAGACCGAATACCTGATCAGTGTTTTCAACGAATCCCCCTTTAACAAATTGACGGGCACCTGCCCCTATTTCTTCAGCCTGCTGAAAAGCCAATTTGACTGTTCCTGAAAAGTGAGCTGCCTGTTTTTTAAGGATTTTAGCTGCGCCAAGAAGGGCTGCCGTATGTCCGTCATGACCACACGCATGATGTAGCCCAGGATTTTTCGATTTGTATGGCTTCTCTTTGGCGTCTTCCAACTCCAGAGCATCGATGTCCGCACGGAGAAGAATGGTTTTTCCTGGCCCTTTCTGCCCTGTAATCGTTCCGATTGCACCTGTTTCTCCTACTGATTCGTATGGGACACCAAGTTTATCCAGCTCTTCTTTGATTCGTCTGATCGTTTCATACTCTTTTAAGCTCGCCTCAGGATACTGGTGGAAGTAGCGTCTCAGTACTATGACCTCATCTGCTCCGGCTTGCACGTCTTCTCTAATTGATATTTCCGTTAATACACTGCTCATTTTTATCCTTCCTTTCACTCATTAAGATAACGGTTTTCAACTCGCTCGTAAACTTTTCAGATTAATCCCAGGCAGGTACGGATGAGCCTTTGGACGTTTCTTCAATGACTCCTTTGGTGTCTTCCGCCTGATAGGCTTCAACTACTTTCTGATAAGCTTGATTATCGGCATCTTCTTCTCTTGCAACAATGATATTGACGTATGGATCGGACTGCTCATTGACCGGATCCAGTAAGTTTATAGTTCGTCCCAGCGTACTTTTTCCGGCTCCGCTGTATCCGACGATGCCGTAAATATCGCCCTTTTCGACGGTCAACGATACATCCTGAACCGCCTTTACAGTCTGTTTTCTATCCTCAAAAGTCACGTCTATATTTTTCAGCTCAATCATCTGTCTCCCCCTCTTTATTTCAAAAAAAAACGTCCGTCCCCAAGACCAGGTTAAACTGATCTTAAGGACGGACGAAAAGCCCGTGTTACCACCTTGATTCAAACCAGCCTTACGACTGATTCCTTTAAAAGCACCCCATGAAGGCGATGCTTCGGCGCTGTAGTGGGCGCACCCATGGCAGCCTTATGTCTGATGTTCTGTTTATCCGACACTCGGTACCCTGCTTCGAGTCCATTTTCCACTTGCTCAAGCAAACCTGCTCTCACCTGCCCAGGCTCTCTGTTGTTGCTGTCTTGTAAGTGTACTTTACTCTTCATTGCAGTATATAGCTATTTAATTGTATAAAAAAACGTCCTTAAAAAAATCTTTATACAAAGACTCTTTTAAGGACGACTCATAATTAATGATTATCGTGTTACCACCTTAGTTTGCATGACCGTCTCCAGTCATGCCTCTGCCAGTACACAGGGCGTCAGTGTTGATTCACTACTCCTGTAGACTGCGTCACTATAACGGGTGAACCCGTAGCACGCTTACCCGACCGGGATCACCTGCTCCAATTCCAAGACCATTTTCCATTTATTCTTTCTTACCTGCTCCCACCACTACAGGCTCTCTGAGAAGACGTCCTAAATGTACTTTTCTTTTCACACTGTTTTCTTCTGTTTTTCTCATTTTCAAGAACTTGATTATTACTATACTTACTTCAGAATACTTTGTCAAATCTTTTTTGAATTTTTATTTTTTCCTTTAGTCAGCAGTTTCGGAGCAGTTGCATAAATCGCCGCTGCACCAAGTGGCGCTGTGACAATGATAGATAGGACAGCCAAGGCTAGAATCGTCGCGCCCTGACTTGCACCCATAGCCAGAGGGATCCCACCCATGGCAGCTTGAACAGTAGCTTTAGGCGAGTACGCAATCATGCAGAACAGTCTTTCCTTTTTATTAAGTGGGGTATTCATTGTTGCAAACCAGACACCGATGCTGCGTCCAACCAGTCCAAGTGCGATGATTAATAGACCGGTCACCCCTGCTTCCAAAGCCACCTCTATATTCACTTCGGCACCCACCAGTGCAAAAAGTAAAATCTGCAGGAAGATCCACAGCCCGGCTAGAGACTGGGTAAAGTGAGCTGTATGATTGGGGATGCGTTCAAGCAGAATAAAGCCTAGCGTCATGACTCCTAGAAGACTGGCAATCCCGACATGCTCGCCCCATTCAACAAACAAAATCGCTGCAGCTAAAAGCAGCAATAGTTTCTCGACGTATTTCTTATCGAACTGCTTGAACAGGAATGTCGCCAGAAGAGCAATGACTGCCCCACCCATCATGCCTGCGATTATACTGAACGGAATGGAGGCCAGCTCAAAAGCAATCGATGTATCCTGGCCACTGGTCCCCAGTCCAAGAAAGAAGGTAAACAAGGTAATGGCAAATACATCATCAATTGATGTCCCGGCAAGGAGCAAGGTCGGAACCTGTTTGTCTTCCCCGTATTCTTTTTCTTTCAGATCGAGCATGCTCGGCACAACGACTGCCGGGGACACAGCGGCTATAATGAACCCGAGCATTCCGGCTTCAGCAAATGAAAAGTTAAGCAGATAATAAGCCAAGGCAGTTATGGTCAAACCTTCGAGAAAGCAGGGAATACTGCTGATTTTCAAGGCGATCGTTCCAACCTGCTTGATTTGATCTTTTTTAATACCCAAGCCGGCTCTCAGCAGGAGGACGATCAGAGCAAAGGTTCGTATATCCTGAGAGACGGTCAAAAGATCGCTGTCCAGCCAGTCCAGGACATATGGTCCTAAAGCCATTCCGACAAGAAGCATCCCGATCAACGGCGGCAGTTTAGTCCTGGAGACAAGTTTCCCTCCTATGTATCCAAATAATAATAGCAATCCAGTTCCCGTAAGCATACTTACCTTCTCCCACTTATGTACGAGAAGAGAGTGACCTCTTCTCTTTCTTCTCTTTAGTGAATCGTCCCACCCGTTTCTTTCATATCCTCTTTACCATGATACATGACGATCGCTTCGATTCCCACAGTCAATGCCCGGATAATATCTTCAAGATGCATAGACGGCAGATTCGGCTTGTCTACGACCTGTTCCGGGATGAAGGGAACATGGACGAATCCCCCGGTCTTTTCTGGAAAGTCCTTTTCGATGATGTGGAGCATCTGATACATGATGTGATTGCAGACAAACGTTCCGGCACTGTTTGACACACTCGCCGGCACACCGGCCTGCCTCATTTTCTCTACCATGGCTTTGACAGGAAGCGTGCTGAAATAAGCTGCCGGTCCATCTGGCTGAATCGGTTCGTCGATCGGCTGATTGCTCTTATTATCTGGAATTCGGGCGTCATCTATATTGATTGCTACACGTTCGGGCGTAACACTGTAACGTCCTCCAGCCTGCCCGACACAGAGAATTACATCCGGATAAGTCTCTTCAATTTTTTCCCTGAGAACTTCTGAAGAGTTATGAAACACGGTCGGCAGTTCCATAGTGATGATTTCAGCTCCTGTAATTTCCGAATCCAATCGTCTGACGGCTTCATATGCCGGATTTATCTTCTCTCCTCCAAAAGGATCAAATCCCGTCACTAAAATTTTCATATTATCTTTCCTTTCTATACGGGTTGTCAGCTAAGAGAACTCGTTACTTCAGTGACGAGGTGAATTAGCGTCTTGGGCGACCCGCATTATATTCTGTTAATTGGTTTTCAATATATTCTTTCACTAGTGTTGCATAAAACTTAGAATAAATGATTTCCATAGATTGTTACTTTCGTCACAAATGGTTTTCGTTAAAATTTCCAAAAAAGTCAAGTGCTGGCGCAAGGGATGACTTTTTCCAGAAATT
>NZ_BAAGIQ010000121.1:0-4633 GCF_054658175.1 Alkalibacterium sp. s-m-28 | reverse complement strand
ATTTCTTCCCATGTCAACGCTCTCCTTTGAACTCATATAGTTGGGTTCATTATACAATAAAGAACCCTATAAAATAGAGAACGAATAAGGGTTTTTTATCCGTGTCTATTCTATAGGGTCCAGTTTACTTCTCGGTGAAGTGCCCTTTTTTTATTAGAGATAAATCACTTTTTCAGTTAAGGTATAGGAAGTATTAGCTTAAGTGATTCGAGAATAAAAAAATTTAGTTTTAGGGCACACGAGAGGAGGAGCAGAAGATGAGAGTATTCATTGCTATCGAGCTGGAAGAAGAGGTCAAAGAAAAGCTGGCTGAAATTCAGTCAAAAGTTAAAGTAACGGCTGAAAAGGGACGGTTTACAGCCGTTTCCAATTTTCATCTAACTCTTTACTTTATCGGAGAAGCTGACAGCGAAAGAATCGGTCAAATCAGCAAAGCGATCGATAAATGTGCTGAGCATAACGTGCCGTTTAAGCTTAGTCTTGGTAAACTGGGGTCTTTCAATAAACGAAGCAAGCGCATCATATGGGTTGGGGTCGATGGTGACATAAGACAGCTGAAAAAGGTCAACGAACAAATCAGTGACGTATTGAATGAAGAAGAGCAAACTGCTGAAAAAGGAGAGTATACGCCGCACATTACTTTGGGGAGACAGATCGTTTTCAGTCAGGATTTTGAGGAATGGAGTCAGAGCCAGCCTGTCCCACCTGTAGAAATTGAAGTCGATAAGATTTCTTTAATGGAAAGTACACGGCTGAATGGCGAGCTTATATACAGGCCTATATACGTCAAACCAGTTCGTAAAGACATAACAGAGTAAAAGCCCTCGTTGAGATCTGAACCCATCGCAGTGACATCGGCTGCGGAAAGAAACAGTTATACTAAATGGAAGTTCACCTAACTGAGAAGGTTCTGTAACCAGTTGCATCTGAGTGATATCGAATGAGAGAAAATAGGACATGACAGGGACTATGAACTCGGCTATACGATCTATGAATAGTGCAAATCCAAGCATGAGTATGCCTTGAATAAGATGAAGAAACCCATGATCAAGTTGAAACGTCTCAAGAGCCGAAAGTAATCTGTTTTTACATGCCGTATACTTGTCTTTCAATATTTTGATGAGGCAAAAAAAGAAGGGTCACTCCTTTCTGAAAGGGCATAAAATATTAATCTCCTTATGATTATTCTATCATAACGAATGTTATTATAATAAGGTTTACCCTCTATAGGTTTGGTTTATATATGAAAAGTTTATTTCATAGCATGTCAATTGACGTAAAATGTCTGTATACTTTAAGAAGTGATGTGAATATTGAAATCAAGTGATGTGTTCAAGTGTTTTAGAAAGTATTTTAAAGCGAGGAGATAGACTATGGATGGTACAAAACGCAGCAACATAAAACCAGGAGATAAAGTCAAAGTCGTGCAGAAGCAGGATCAGAGGTCAGGAAAATTGACAGAAGGGGTAGTCAGTAGATTACTGACCAAGTCGCCTACACATCCTCACGGAATCAAAGTGATGCTGGAAGATAAAGTGGTTGGTCGTGTGAAGGAAGTTATAAAATAAATAGGATACGAAAAATCTGCCAGTTTATGGCAGATTTTTTTAATTCAGCTTAATGAACATACTTAAGTTTACATGGAACAGGGCATTAAACTGATAATTCTAGAAGTGCAATTATATCCCTAAAAACATGCATTATGATTACAGTTTTTATTTTTCCAATGTATAATAGAAGTAGGAATAAAAACAAATGTAATGGTTCGTGAGATAAGAGAATGACTTACTTGCAGGTGACTCAACTTATTGACGAATTGCCCTCAACCATAGTCAACATTAACAAGTCTGATCATTACCCGATAGTTCATCTGTACGTTCTGTATAAAAAGGATGTGAGAGTATGAAACAGGAGTCAGTTAAACTCATCAATCCATTCAGGTTTACTCTTGAGCCGATGGAAAGGCTGCTTCAAATCAACTTTGAAAAAGATCCGGACACTTTTTATATCGGGTTTGAGCCTCAATATTATAACGATAGTACCTATGGAAGAGGACATGTTATTTTGGGGTGGAGGACGGACGGTAAGATCGATGTCTATTATCAGCCTTCTCTTAGAATTGAGAACAAGACATATGACACTTTCGGCAAAGGGCTGAATGAGAAAATAGAATGTGCTTTTGATGTTGCATCCTTTGATATCGGCCAGAAAGGTGTTCAGGTTTTATATCGTTTTACTGATAAGTATGGCAGAAAAATCAAATTGAAGATACACGAAAAAAACTTCAAAAAACGCTCGCCATTTAATCTGCTTGCACCAGTGGGAGCATCTTCTCAGACTCCCTCCTATCTTCCCCTCGTATATCTGTTCGATTTCTATTTTGTTCGAAAAAATCATACGGTCGTTGACATTCATATTGGCGAGCAGTCACATAAATTGGATAATCTCCCGGTTACGATGGATGGGATGCGAATGTACTTCAGCCGCTACAGCGCCAAACCGTTGATTGTTAAATTCAACCCATATTCAGATGAGCATATGTCTGTTATGTCGTTAAATGAGAGAGAGGAAACGGTAAGAACTAAAGACTGTATTCTTGAACTGAACTGGCAGGAATCAAGTCCAGCTATTCGTACCCTGAGATACCCTACTCCTATTTATCCAGTTCAACTGTCATTTGTTCCCCCTTTTCCTGATATATTGACGATGGAGCATAATAAAGTGAAAGAAGGAATTTTTCAGATCAGTTGTCATCCTTCTCTGGGTTTGCTGATTGGAAGGTATCGTGTGATTAAAAGAGAAAACAGTGTAAAGATTAAGTGCTGCCCTACTGAAGGATGGTCTCCGATACCAGAAAAATGGTCGTTGCGCTTCTTGTATAGGCGTGAACCTGTTTATCGGGAATGGCCGATGTCATATGAATGGAAAGCATTCATAGATGAACGTTCACCTTTGAACTTCTATATGCGTTCGAGCTGGAAAAGACTGAAACGCTGAAGGGTTGAAAACAGCAGACACATCTGTGGATGCAGCTGAATCAACCAGGCAGACAATCGCCTTGTTCGCTATCGGGTACATCGATGGCTCCAAGTGAAGTTGCCTTAAAAAAACTGTATTGTTCTTTCTTCAATCCACCCAGAGTTTTAAATATAGAAGAGAATACTGCTATAACTGATAGGTTTGGTCTAGCAGCTGAAATTGCAAGAAAGGCTGGCTTTACGGGTGTTCAGATTCATGCTGCCCATGGGGATCAGATACTATGAGCAGCAGATAAGTCGTCTCGCTGACGGGCTGGATCCGCTGTACAATGAGAATGGATGGAAACCGATATAGAACAATTTAATCAGACATGGACATAATGAATGTGCTGGTCTTAATTTGTCCATTTATGGAACAAACTGAATTTTAGGTATATCCATTTAGTTTATTATAAAATAGAACAAGGTAGAATGTAATAGAGAAGACAGGTAATTTATGGTATTGTATACCTATTGTGATAGATATTAAAAGAATAAAAAGGAGCATACAATTGACATACAAACAGTTCAGACTATCTACTAGTATTCTGATGAGCTTGTTTCTTCTTAATGGATGTACAGATAACGATTCCGAAGAGGAACTTGGAGAAATAGTTGAAGAAATGCCTCAGGAAGAGACTAAGGATAATGATGAAGCAGAAATTAATGATGGAGAAAACAATGAAACTGAAGAAGGAACTCAATTTGAAGAAGATGAGGATGTTGAGTCTGATGAACCTGTCATCACTATTGATATGGAAGAGGACCTGCTTGATCCTGACAGCATAAAAGTCCTGGTCAATAAGCAGTATGCCCTTCCGGAAGACTATTCCCCAGATGATCTTGTCCCTTTGGACTTACCGACAGTTTTTGACGATCCTAATTTAACTAATATGAGAGAGAGAGCTGCACAGGCTTTAAGAGAAATGTTTTATTCTGCAAATGATGAGGGGATAGTACTTTATGCTCGTTCAGGTTATCGATCATATCAGACTCAAACACAATTATTTGATCGATATGTAGATAGAGATGGTCTCGAAGCGGCTAATCGCTACAGCGCTCGGCCAGGTGAAAGTGAACATCAGACTGGTTTGGCAATAGATGTAACGAGCGAAAGTGTAAATTTTAAGCTGACTGAAAGATTTGGTGAAACACCGGAAGGGCTATGGGTGGAAGAACATGCCCATGAGTTCGGTTATATTATCAGATACCCGGAAGGGAAGGAAGAGATTACAGGTTATCAGTATGAGCCTTGGCACTTAAGATACTTAGGAGAAGAACTGGCAGGGGACATTGCAGAAAGTGGACTGACTTATGAGGAATACCTTCTGGAAATAGGGATAGATATTGATATCGAAAAATAGTCGCAGTAAGCAGAAAAAAGATGGGAGGCTGACAATAGCTGGGCTTGTTTTAACGTAATTCCGAAAGAAGTCTCCCACTTCTAAACGTATGGGTACGAAGCACCAGTGAAAGTGGGAGATGAATTTCGGTCAAGCGATAGCTTGAAGTTATTTCTCAAGACCTTTTCTTATTAGTTCAAGGATAGCTGCCGTTCTTGTAGGCAGTCCATTTTCTTTTTGGTATGCGTCTACTTTTTCTAGAATAACTTTTGG
>NZ_BAAGIQ010000120.1:0-4715 GCF_054658175.1 Alkalibacterium sp. s-m-28 | reverse complement strand
AAGTGGACTTGATGTGCGAATTGATTGCCTTGAAGTGCAAATTCGAGCAGATAACAGAGGAGGACTTGATTCGTGAATTGGTGGACTCGGATTGGATATTGATGGACCTGTGAGCGCGAAATAATCAATAGCCGGTGGGGCTCATTTTGTCTTTAAAAAAGAAACATCCCTCGACCATTTTTTTCTCAAAATCGGTCGAGGGATGTATTCATTTTAGGGGAGTTTTTTCCCAGCCCCACTAATTGCGCACCTCTAGGGGTCCTAGCTCACGTGTAAATCTCGCGTGAGCTTGCTACTAAGGTAATCCTTAGTAAATTGTACATATATATTTATTATCTTATTTTATCAACTTCTTTCTTCAAGAATCTATTTGCATATGTAAATGTCACTAGGTGAGTCATCGCCATAGATATACTGTATAAGAAGATTGCAATATAAGAAGATGTATTTAAGTATCTAGTAATCACAAATACAATAATTATCAATATTAAAGCAACAAAATCTATAATCATTTTTCCCTTTTGTCTTTCAATAACTTCATAAACTCTACTTGCAGGCGAAAAAATAAAATCTGCATATATTGATATTGTTAGAATTCTTATAAATACACCCGAGTCATACCAATTCTGACCAAATATAACTGAAACTATGTGAGGTCCCCAAATTGCTAATATTAACAATGGCAGTAATCCCAATATAGCCATTGTTTTAAATAATTTATTTGATAAAGACAATAGCTTCCTTGGATTTTCTTTTCCAATACTAGCAGCTTCAGCATAAAAGGCTTTTGTGACAGAATGCCCTACTAGCATCATTGGTAACTTTACTATGGTATTAGCAAAGCTATACCATCCAACTGTTTGAGCTCCGTAAAATGTCAAACTTAAAATGGGGAGATTGTTTTTTATTCTTAAAAAAATCATAGTAGGAGTTTGGTAAATTGGAAAATTTCTATATTTCTTCATACTCCAAAACATATTATTTAGATTTATGTTTGTAAATAAATATCTTTCTTTTGTTATGAGATCTTTTGCAAGTGAAATTATACCAGCGCTTTGTTTAACTATTGCTCCTATTAAAAGTCCACTAACCCCTAATCCCAAATATCCTAATCCAATTTTGGTTATATTGCCAGTTATACTTTGTCCAAGCTGAGTTTTTGAAATTAATAAAAAATTCTTTCTTCTATACATCCAATGAATTAGTATATTATATAATCCGATCATAAATACTCCCACTGATATGTAATACTTATATGGTGCTAATTTTCGAGCATTAAAAAAATCCAGTATCCAACTCCCCGATAAATATAACGTGATTGTCAATAGTATTACAAAAATAATTAAAATATTGAAGCTAAGCATTGTTACATTAATAGCTTCTTCATCCTTCTTAGGAATTGGTATCGCCATTTCGTACATCAATGATGGAAAAGATAGTATCATTAATACCGATGTAAGAATGGACATTAAGCCGTACTCTTCAGGGAGATATATTCTTGTTATAATAGGAGAGAATAATATATTTAATCCTTGAGCAAGCGTTGTACCACCAGATATAAGCAATATACTCTTCAAAAACTTTCTGCTTTCAAATTTACGTTTAATATCATTTAATATCACTTCGATATTTTTCATATTGATTCCTCACTTAAATTTATACCCTAACTCTGTAAGAGTAAATTTTACTTATACATCTAGATACTTCAAATAATCCGTTTCATTAATAATATCATTTAGTATATTTTTTTGCTCTGGAGTTAGTTCCTGTTCCCATTCATAATTCATGTTTCTAAAGTTACTATTAATTATATAATCTGATAGACGCTTATTAAATTTCATCTCAAAAAAATCAGCAATTTTAAGAAAATTGTATTCAGGATCTTTTACTAAATCTTCGTATCTAATCTCTAAGTACTGATCTCTATGGAGGGTCATAGTTTCTTCTTTTATCTTCATCAATTGAAATTTCCATAAATATACGCAATATACTAATACCGAATCAGAATATTTTTCAAAATCATCCTTCCATGTCTGTGGCCACGACTCAATCCATTCTTGTCTCATATTCCATTCATTATAATTGCTATTTACTATCATTTTATAATATTCATAAGCTACGGCCCTACCATCTCTAGTTAAATGTAAAAACTTTGCCGCCGGATCAACTTTAGTGAATTCATTAACTCTTGACCATTTTGAGTATTCACTAATAAATAGCTCTTTTCCTTGCCAACTGCATGAATTCTTTATAAGTTCACGAATGTTATCAATCTCATGCATAGAAATATCAGATTTATTAGGTGAATTAAATTGAGATATCTTTTTCTCCCAAAAGCTGTTGGTTTCTATTGGATGAGGAAGATATTTACTTATCCCATTAATTTTGTATAGTCTGTAACCAATTAGCGGGATATCATATATTTTATTAATTAAACTACTTAACTTTATTATGTTAAAATAATTATGATATTCGGATATCCATGCAAAATTTCCAGAGGAAACTAAAGCTTCAAAAACCCTGGACTTACCACTCCTTGGTGTTCCTATAATAAAACCTATTTTCATAGTTCTCAACCCTCCTTACACTATAATTACTAGTGCCTATACGTTGACATTTATTATTAAGTTGTCTAAACCTTCGAAATTTTCTTTGAGGTAACGTATGCTTTAAAAATATTTACGGTAAAATTGTAATTTGACAATTAATTCGTATCATTTAGCCTCCCACAACTCATAATATATTTCTATCTGTTATAGAGAAATAATCTGAATCAGGTACATGAATTCTAAATTAAAGATCAATATTATCGTTTTTTAATAAAAGCACATCAAATGAATTTGGTTTTGCTTTTATATAATTAATGGATTTTGTGCATCTATCATTTATTTCCAGATCACTCAATAAATTAGCTGTTTCGTAATTATTATAATAATTTTCGGTAAAATGGATTAAATTATCATAAAAATATTCATCCATTTGTTTGAAAAATTTTTTTCTACATCTTGTTTTTAGATCTCTAGTAATCTTAGAGTATACAACATCTTCACGATCAGTAACATAACGTAATTGCGGATCTGGTATCCAAAGTTTTAGTACCCTTATTGGTTTATGTTCTTCTAAATTCTTAATCTTGTTTATTTTCTTTTCTAGCATCCATGGTTTTGCTCTATCATCACTTTGATATATTTTATGAATTATATTAGATACATCATGGTATATATCATATTCTTTCATTTCAATAATATTAACTTGGTCACCAATATATTTTTCTACTTCATTGTAGATGTTGTAAGCTGTTGGCCAAAGAATTGCATAAAAAATCAAGCCAGTCTTATCAATAATATTTAGAAACTTATCATTCAATGATTCTATTTGGGAATAAGTCAATTTCTTATTTGTCGATGATTTTGAATTGTTTCCATCATTTTCTTTAAATAGATTCATTACTTCAACCCAGTATTCCATATCGTTTATTTTTTTTGCTAGTACAGCTCTCCCTTCAATTATTTTTCCTTGTTTTGATAAAACTACACTGTTACTATCTTGGTCTTCAATGTTTTCTTTGATGTCCTCATTAATAAATTCCGAATCATGACACAACAAAAAGCACTCCAAAATTATGTCCCAACCAAGGAATTCTCCATTTTGAAAATAGTTTGATAAAATTACAGGAACGGGAACCATAGTTTTATAATAGCTATGATTTATTCTTGACTTTTGGATTCCTTTAACAAAATGTTTTTTTTCATTATATAAAAGAATTTTTTCTAATTGTTTTTCTAATCCTACTTTTCTTATCATAGATTTAGAATAATCCTTAATTGTATTTATCAAACCATTGTAATAAATTTTTTTTCTAACTCGTAATAATAGTCTATCCTTAGGTATCGTCCAATAAGGTGGAGAGTAAACCAAGTCCCAATCCCAGTCACAGGAACCAATAATTCCAGATTTCTCTATTCTTTTAACATCTTCTAAATCCTTTGGTCTAGCTTCTCTAAGTTTTTTAGATAATAAAATTTCTAGTCTGAAGATTTTAAACCCATCAACAATCATATGATATTTTTCATCATTAATTAAATCCTCATTTTTTATACCAAAATACTCAAATCTTTCTTTGTTTATCGTATGACTATGGACTTCCTCTCCCAAAAATATTTTTTGCTTTGATATTTTACATTCTGGGAAATCATCTATTTTTGAAAGTATCTTCTCTTCTACTTGAGATGTAGTTATAAAATCAATGTCTTCATTCTCTCTAATTCCTGCTAAATGTAGAGGTACACTGCCTATTATACATATTTCATCTCTTTGAATTTCAAATTTATCCAACCAATATGCTAATTGTTCTTTACGATTGAAATTCAAACTTAGCTTTTTAGTATTTTTAATCATGTACTCTGGAATCTTATTTTTCATTTCTATTTCTACCTCCGATAAATTTTCAACATTTACTTCGCTATTAACTCTTTGCTAACCTTAAATAGAATTCTCAAGTTTCGCACCCTAATCAGACCTTGGAAAGCCTATCGGCTTAAGGTTAATCAACGAGATCAAACAGTGCTGTATGCCTGATTGGGCTGGTTTCCAGCTAAAATTTCTTTAAATGAAGTCGGTAATGTCTCAATTAATTGATCCAACAGCTTCGTTACCTGCTGTTCAGATAGTACAAATTCACCTTCTAACAGCTCCTTTAACGCATGCAATAAAAG
>NZ_BAAGIQ010000119.1:0-4765 GCF_054658175.1 Alkalibacterium sp. s-m-28 | reverse complement strand
AGCGACCGGACTTGATTTAACGATAAATTATATAAATGGACAATAAACAATCCAAAAAAACTACCTTAAACAGTGTATTAACAGTGTTTAGGGTAGTTTTTAGTTTTTAAAACTACTAAAGTCAGGAAGACACGGTAACGGTCATTTCCTTTGTTAAATCAGGACCTGACTCGTCTCGTGTCTTTTTTACTTTCTGATTACTTTGATGCGGTTACTTTGAAGTTGCGGTTGGCTTCTGCCTTGATTGGTGAAAACTGACTGAAGTAGTCTCCCATCAGCTCATTCATAGGGATCGTGACCTCGCGGATGATTTTAGAGGCATCAAACATGTCGTAATCGCCTCCGCCTACAGCTCGGTACTGATTAATAACGATCTCCAGGCTGTCTTCAGGTATGATGTCTTTCCCTTCATAGGAAAATTCAACGATCCGTTCCCCTTGAGGCATTGCCACATCGATCGTATACTCAATGCCCTCGTACATATCATAGTTGTACATTTGGGGTTTCGGTGTCATAAATGACGGATTGACGATGATGTCCCCGGTTTCATCCAGTTCAAAGTAAGTTGCCGACCGCTCTAGTGCCGCTTTCAGATCTTTTCCACTTACTTTCAGTACAGCCAGCGTGTTCGGATAAATGTAATTCAGGACGACATCTCGCATCGTTACTTCTCTTTTGAATCCTCTAGCTTGGTTATTGAAAAGAGCCGTACCTGAAATGTCACATTCCGCATAATACATCTGAACCTTATTTACAAATTCCACATAAGGATGCTCTATACGGCGAGCGGCTTCCACGTCCGAAATCGTCATATCTCCTTCGACTTTTCCGATTGGCTGATCCAGCCATGCTTCTACCTCTTCATTTACTGACCTCTTCATTTACTGATCTGAACGCATCAGCGGTCGATTCATCTACATCCACCTGTTCCGTCGACAGAAGTTCAGGTATGGCATCAATAAGGGTGTACTGTCCGTCAGCTTCTTCAATGTCCAATGTCACTTTTCCTAAATATCTTCCTTTATCCCCGGGCATAACGACTGCGGTCTGCCCCACTTTCTGAGCAATGACCCTATGCTGGTGTCCGCTGAGCAACACATCTATCCCTTCTACGTCATGCAGCAATGCATAGCCTTCATTCTCTCCGGTCTGTATTTCCGTCTCTTCTCCTGTCTCCAGGTCTTTTTCAAAACCGCCATGATAACTTACGACTACAACGTCGGCCTGCTCTTTTAAATAAGGCACATATTTCTTCGCACTCTCAACTGCAGAAACAAATGTAAGGCCTTCGTAGTTCTCAGGGTGTTCCCAGTTAGGGATATAAGGGGTGGTCAGTCCAAGTATGGCTATTTTAACGCCTTCTTTTTCGATAATTTTATACGCCTGACCAAAAGCCGGTTCGCCATTATCGTTAAGGATATTTGCGCTAAGTATAGGATAGTCTGCACTCCTGACCGCACTGTTCAGATAGTCCAGACCATAATTGAATTCATGGTTTCCAATGACTCCTATGTCAAATCCACAGGCGTTGGCCGCTTCCATCACCACAGTCGCTTCTTTCTTTTCCTTTACCACATAATGTGTAAAAGGCGAACCCTGTATCAGATCCCCATTTTCAATCGTAATACTCGGTCCATTAAGTTTCTCACGTTCACTTTTAAGTAGTGAGGCAATCTTGAACAGTCCGTAAGTCGCTTCATGACGACGTGACTGATAGTCCGTTGGGAAAAGGTAGCCGTGTATGTCACTTGTTTCAAATAGTGTTATCTTCATAAGTCAATCCTTTCAAGACGATTAATGTCAATCTTCATTTAAAATATCGATTAGTAATTCAGGATCATCTGTCATGATGCCATGTGCACCAAGATCGATCAGATCTCTCATAGTGGCTTCATCGTTGATGGTCCAGTAGTAGACATCCATCCCTCTGTTTTCGGCTCCTCTGATCAGTTTCCAGTCAGCAAGATTAAAGCCTTCCTGTTCGACAGGAAGCTGAAAAGCATCCGCTGTTGGCTGATAGAGCAGATTCAGAAAAGCCTTATGCAGAGTAACAAACTGGCGCGTTTCCTGCTCGCCTGCACCGATAGCCACTGACCCGTCAGCTACTTCATTAAATCTTAGATTGATTTCGTGGTCAAAACTAGCTATCAGCACCGTATCATGCATATCATATTCTTCGATTAGTCGCCACATTTCCTGGATCATCTCTTCATAGCGCTCCGGATCATTCGTTGCTTTCAGTTCGATCAGCTGTCTCACATTGCTGAACTCCTGGAATACTTCTTCTACTGTCGGAATATATACTCCAGTATTTCTATATTCGTACTCTCCGGACTCATGTTGAAAGTGGTAGCCGGCATCCAGGGACTGAATTTCTTCCAGAGTCATCTCATTCACACGGCCTGTTCCGTCTGTTGTACGGTCGACTGTCTCGTCGTGAATAGCCACCAGTTCGCCATCTGCAGTGATGAAGACGTCATACTCCAGGATATCTACACCTATGGTTCGGGCATGACTGAATGCCTCCAGCGTATTTTCAGGGGCATGATCCAGTCCTCCACGATGAGCAATGACTAATGTGCCTTCATCTCCTTCAAAAAATGCTCGTTCACTATCTGAAGACAGCGGAAAAAGGAATAGAATAAACCAGATAAATAAAATGACACCTAAAAGTATACCGATATACTTGAGTAGTTTTTTCACTCGTTTCCTCCTTGTATTATAAGACTATGGCTACGACTGCAAAAGATACAACGACTACGAGACTGGACAGGATGATTGCATGGACAAATGGCTTCCATCCTGTTCGGGCAAACTGCCTTACATTCGTTTTCAGACCGATTGCTGCCAGAGCAATGACCATTAAAAATCGGCTGGCTTGTCGCATTGCACCACTTAGCTCTACTGGTATCAGTCCAATTGTATTCAGTCCTGCGAAAAGTACAAAACATGCGATGAACCATGGGAATAGCTTCTGCAATGACACTTTCTCATTCCACTGATTGGGCTGCTTCAGTTTCTGTCTGAAATAGATAGCAGAAAAAATAATTACGGTCGGTATGATAGCCAGTGTCCGGGTCAGTTTGACCATGGTCGCAATTTCTCCAGCTGCTTCTGAGAAAGCAAAACTTGCTGCAACAACACTTGAGGTGTCATTGATGGATGTCCCGGACCAGAAGCCGAAGAACTGATCGCTTAAAGACAGGAGCTGTCCAATGATAGGGTACAGAATGACCATTACCATGTCAAAGATAAATGTAGAAGAAATAGCATATGAGACATCGCCATCATCCGCTTCAATAACAGGTGCCATCGCTGCAATGGCTGATCCTCCACAAATTGCCGTTCCCGCAGCAATCATGTTGCTCAGCTTCCAGTTGATCTTGAACAGTCTGCCCAGTAAATACCCTCCTCCGAAAGCTGTCAGTAAGGTAAATAACAGAACGATCAATGTACGGCTGCCCACTTGAAGAATGATGGACATGTTCAAGGAAGATCCTAATAATATAATAGCAAATTTAAGTACTTTTTTTGAGGTGAATTGAACACCTTCATTCAATAGTTCAGGTTTGTAGTACAGTGCACGGAATCCTATGCCAATGAACATGGCTAAAACCGCTGAACCGATAAAATGCCCCGGAAGTATAGTTTCGATCAGAACAGCTATTACGGCTATCCCTGTCGCCAGCAAGAGTCCGGGAAGTTTTTTTGTCAATTGGGTCATTATGCTTCATCCCTTTCAGGTAATAACTGACTCATTATAACATTTTTTTATTCGGCTGAATGAGCAATTCTCGAATCTCTAATGAAAAGCTTTAAGAACCTTTCAAGTCGCATATTGTATCTGACGATTCAAATCTATAATCTGCCAATAAAAATAGACTTTAAATCAGCTGATTACAGGGTATTGCTTCCTGCTGCTGATTTAAAGTCCAGTCTACTTACCTTTCTGCTCTGCTTCTCATATTATCAAAGCCTACGATCGCTGAAGCAAGAAGATGGAATACAACTCCCACTCCCGAAATAATCGTCAGTAAGAACAGCTGATTTTCGTTTTCAATTATGATTCCTATATATGCCCAAGTAAATACCAGAGGCATCTACATTCAGGCTGTCGATGAACAGGGTATGGTATGTCAAATCATCTATTGCCCTGTTCACCACATCCTCATTTTTTGAATTTAATACAGTATACTGTCCAGGGTGCATGGATACTCTTATACCGTAATCTTTCACTTTTTTACCGATCAGCTCAAACTGTTCCTTAAAGATTTGTGACCAGTCGAGGTCGTTAACGGAAAAATCAGAGCCGAATGGAATGATATCTGAGCTCATCCTGAACAGTCGGATATCATTTTGATTATTATAATCAATCATTGCTTCAAGGGTGGTCAGGTTGTGTTCGATAAGACTAAGCAGATTCTCTTCAGTCGCATTCTGCTTGCGGCAGGTTTTATAGCTGAGATCTGCAATTCCTCTTGGTGAACTACCCACCACTTAAATCCTTTGGATTTTGAAGTGGGGGCTTCCTACGAACTTCATTCTTGTCTGCACAGACTTCATACAGACAGTGGAATCGGATAGGGGTAGGCTCAAAAGGCAGTCCCTGCCTCATTGATTTTCTTTTACTTGGCCAACGCCAAGAGGTTTTTGCTGGCATTGATATCTCTGTCAAGGTATTCCCCGCATGTCGGGCAGTCCCACTCCCGGATATTGAGCGGCTTCTTGCCGTCTCGGTGTCCGCAACTCGAACAAACCTGACTAG
>NZ_BAAGIQ010000118.1:0-4862 GCF_054658175.1 Alkalibacterium sp. s-m-28 | reverse complement strand
CATTTGCGTCCGTCTTCCTTCAGATTCCGCCTCACGGCGGACACCCTTGACTTTCGCTAACAGTTCCTACTGCCAAGTCTGTAGTGGACTTTCACCACCAAGTTGTCGCCCATGCCGGGCGCACAAATAATGAAACGTTTCAAATTTATGAAACGTTTCATAAATCGCTGTTTATAATGCCCTCCCACAAGATTCGAGAGGGTAAATAAACTTTTAACAGCAAATGAAACGTTTCATTTGCCTAAATGTAACACGCAACCGTTTACATGTCAACACTTATTTTGTTGTTTTTCCTGCAATAAATTTAACTGGCAAAATAGCTTGATCTTCAACCGGTTCTTTGCTGATTATCTTAATTAAGTTGCCAACAGACATTTTTGCCATATCTCTTACAGGTTGCTTTATAGTGGATACTAATTCTTCTCTCTCTAATGACAGTTTTATCCCATCACAACCAATAATCTGAATATCATCTGGCACGTTCTTTTTTAATTTTTTTAATATTTCAATAACATCCAGTGCCATAAAATCATTAATTGCAAAAATTCCATCAATGCTCTTATTGGACTCTATAAAATTAATAACTTGTTCTTCTAAATCATTTATAGGTTCCGGCATACTCAGTTCGGATACCTTAACCTTATTTTCTTTAGCTAATTTTATAAAAGACTCCTTACGTTTTTTCGTTTCATTAGGGAACTTTGAGTACCCACCTATATAAGCTAAGTGCTTGCACCCTCTTTTCATTAATTCACTAGCTGCTATTTCTCCCGCCTGCAAGTTATCAGCAGTCACATGTATGACATCATCTTCAAAGTGACGATCGATACTGATAAAAGGAAGATTTGATGATACATATTGATCTAAATCGTTATATGAAATAGCTATGATTCCATCTACTTTATTTTGCTGCAACATGGTAATATATTCTAATTCTTTTCTCGCATTTCCATCCGAATTACACAGCAGACATTTATAGCCTTTTTTTTCTAATTCTGTTTCAACGTAATAAGCCAATTCAGAAAAAAACGGATGCCATATAGTGGGGATTATCAAAGCTATAGTATTCGTTTTGTTAGTTTTCAGGCCCCTTGCATAACTATTAGTCACATAATTTATTTCCTTAATTGCCTCTTCGACCTTTTTCCTTGTACTCTCTTTCACCGTACCGTTTTTGTTTATGACTCTTGAAACAGTTCCTACCGCTACATTTGCCAACTCCGCAACATCTTTCATCGTAGGCATTATTTTCACCACTCTTTCGTATTTATTAACTAAACATTCCCATACTGAACTATTAACTCTTACACACTAGTTTATACTGGACTCTATTGTTTAATTATATGATACTTTCTATCAAAAATCAGTTTATTATTTTATTATTTGATAGCCCCTTTCATTATATTTATTTTGGGCAATTATTATAAATAGAGATTCAGTAAAGATTTAATCATACTACATGAATGCCAAAAGCGCTATTCTTTTTTATACATAACACGTTCTATTTTATCCTATCTTGTTCCTGCAACTATAGTTTTCATTGCTCTTTTAACCTTTAATAAACAAATATTCATTCTCTGTTGAATAATCATCACTAAACGAAAACTCTAAGTGATTGAAGTCTTTAAGCTTTTCCGGTGACTGTACCTGGTTTTCGGCCATAAAGCGGACCATTTCTCCTCTTGCCATCTTGACCATAGTCCCTTTCTCTTTTACTTTTCCGTCTATGAGTTCCCCGAATTTGCAGCGAATAATCTGAGCCTGGTCATTATATTTTGTAATGATTTTGCTATACTCTTCTGATGCGAGGTTGATAATTGTATCTGTTTCATCCAGAAGTTGCTTAGCCAGCTGGTCACTCCAGAAGGCATATACTGAGGGATAGCTTTCATGATTTAGTTTAGCCTGCATCTCCAGACGGTAAGGGGTCACACCGTCAAAGGGTTTGAGGACGCCATAAAAGCCAGAGAGAATTCTTAAATGCTGCTCTAAGTATGTGTGCTGGTCTGTCTCTAAAACATTGGGCGCCATGTACTGGTACTGAATGCCTTCATAAGCGAGTATTGCCGGAGTCAGATTTTTCCGCACATCCATCTCCTGAATCCGTTCGTAATTTAATGTTGCGATTTTGTCGCTTACTTTCCAAATTTTCTTCAGTTCATCGTAAGTTAAGGACTTTAGGTGATTCAACAGCTCCTCTGTTTTATTTAAAAATTTAGGCAGCTGGTTGTGATTAAAGCTGTCGTTGTCTACCGTCATTTTCTTTGCCGGTGAAATAATAATCCGCATAAAAAACACCTTTCTATTGGTTAGTCTTGATAAGTATAGCAAGCAGAGGCGGTTGTTTCAAAGTTTGAATTGTTCTCTACATGCTAAATGAATCTTCTAAGAGGGCATAAAAGCTCCTTTACGCCATTCTTTTGTTTTCAGTTAGCCCATTTCCTTTTAAGGTTGGAATCCTGACTGACATACCAAAGCTTCGCCAGCAGATACATCAGGAACATGACGACCGCTCCTATAATGGTAAGAGACAGAATGTAAACCGGATTGAATGTCATTCCAGATACTGTGATATCAGAGCCGAGGCTGTGCAAGTACACTAATGGCGCTGCCGATCCCGGTGTATAGGTAAATAAATAATTGGCTTGCTCATTAAAAATATCAGTGAACCAGTTATTTACGATAACTGACAACACATACAGCGGCACCACAATCGCATAAGCTTTTAAAAGGGCTCTTCGATCAATCCGGATCATCTCTGTTAACAGCAGGTATAGCCCCGTCGCTACAATCAGCATATGCCCAAAAATATAGGAAAGTCCTCGGATGCTAAGTACATTACTGTATGTTTCCAGTGCATCGGCAAATATGATGGCTGCCAGACCTGCAGGCACAGCCAAGCACCAGGCAATCGTGCTAATCACACGACGAGCAGGATTAATCGCAACCATAAGCAGCAGGATGTTGGCAAAGTGAGAAATATGGAATGGGAAAACTTCAGGACCCAAGCCGTCGGTACTGAAAACATAAATTTGTCTGGTAGCTAATATGCCTACCAGGATTATCCCCATCGCTATGGCAACATGTCTCTTTACTGCAAATGCTTTGTATCGAGTGAATATATATAATGTAATGGCGAGCGCGAAAGGAAAAACGATCATAAAGTAATGAAACGTGCTCCGCATTTCAAACTGCATCTGCATAGTGTATACATCCTCTCATCATCTCCAGTAAAAAAATAAAAATCTTCCACCCGCATTACAAGCCCCTTCTGTAATACTGCAAGCAGAAATCCCTACGAGTGAACTTAACCCGTTAGATGATAGCACGCTACTCTCTTATATTTATTCAGTATGAAGTAACAATTGATCTAAATCCATTATTTTAATTTCCTTTTTCGGTAACTGTTTAATCAATCCAAGTTCTTCTAGAGTAGTAAATTTACGGCTGATTGTTTCTGGTGTGGTACCAAGATACGAGGCTAAATCCTTTTTGGACATTGGTAAGATAATCGTTGGACTATTGCCACTTCCCTTTTCAACATTCTCAGCTAAAAAGGATATAATGCGGGTTTCTACATTTTCAATCGCTACTTGTGTGGTTTGTTTTTCAGAATCCTTCAAACGCATCGTTACTTCTGACAGTATTTTTAATGAGATTTGCGGATATTCCACCAAATACTTTTGTAAATCCTCTCGTTTAATTAAACAAATGGATGTATTTTGTAGTGCTTCCGCATAGTTCTCATGAATACTTCCAGGTTGGAAAATGGCGACTTCACCTGTAAAATCACCGGGATTTAAAATGCGAACAAGTTGTTCTTTTCCAGAATCCGATAAGCGGTAAATCCGAGCCTTACCTGAATTGATAATATATAAGGTATCATCTTTCTCACCTGCACGGAATAACATTTCCCCTTTTTGTAGATGAAGTGTCTTGGCAGATTCCGCAATCAAATCCATTTGTGAGTCTTCCAGATGGTTGAAAATGGGAACAATACGAATACATTCTGCATGTCCATGTTGGTGATGACAACATTGGTTTTTTTCCAAAATAACCTCTCCTTTTTATAATAAGCCTAAGAGGGCATCTTAGGCTTCCTTTCTATTCACTCGATTAAGCAGGTTTTACCTTTGATTTGACAACAGGATATCCTAAGTCTTCAATTGCCTTTTCGATATCGTTAATAGCGACTGCTTCTGAATCAAAAGCTACTTTTACTTTACTTGCATTGAACATTACTTTCAAGCTATCTTGATTCACACCATTTATTCCTTTCACCGCATTTTCAATCTTTTGGAGACAAGATGGGCAAGATAAGGTTTCTAATTGAATCGTTGCTTTTTGCATAAATCATTTCCCCCTTCATTTTTTAACGACCGTAAACCAATCTATTCTTTTGTTTTTGAGTTACTTTAAGCCTGATATGCTTTATCTACTTCTGATAACATCTCGAATGTGCCTGCATACGTTTCACATACATCTCCAGGAATGGTCTAGTTGTCTGTGATTTTTCGTAATTGAGCAAATTCAGCATCTAAGTCAGGTTTGTTCGTACCTGCGTCTTTTACTTTTCCACTAATTGTTTCAAACAATTCACGTACTTCAAAGGCTTCTGGATGGTTCTTACCATGGGCCCGTGTAATCGCAGTAGTGTATAAATCCAGTTTTTCAAAATGGTTTGTTATTACTTCGTTAAATGTTTGTTCAGACATTATTATTTACCTCTTTCTATATGAACCAATTTCATAACTAACTTTTTAAAAAAGGAAACACTCGTCTAATTTCAAAATGACTATTTTTTAAAAATTACACGGCTATTTCTTTTCTGTTCTTTCTCTCAGCTAACCGTTGGTTTGCAT
>NZ_BAAGIQ010000117.1:0-4935 GCF_054658175.1 Alkalibacterium sp. s-m-28 | reverse complement strand
TTTACAATTGTAGTCTATAGATGTCAAGGTTTTTTTTACCTCTCTTATAATCTTTAGTAGCTGATCTGTTTTCAGATATATAATGTCCAGAGATTAGTTATTTTTAGGATTACTCTGTTTCATTAAGTAGTCAAAACCCGTTTTAACGGGTTCTCTCCTCTCAAACTTAAAGCATAAAGTGATTGCATTTGAACTCAGTTACGATTTTCCATTCGAGTTCCGGGGCTATCGCGTTTGCTCCTCAACTCAGGTTCGTCTCTTCTTCGAGTTCCACTGCTAGCCCGTACCCAGTCTGTATTACCCCCCCTTCCAGACAGACCAACTTCAACACTCATCCCAGAAAGGCATAGAAAAAAAGTTTACCTTACCCTGGTCAACTGACCTGTGATGGAAAGATAAACTCTCAGTTTAAAATGAATAATAGTCTACAAAGTAGTCGATTGTCTCTTTATCCGTATGGGTGGAGAGGTTAAAGGTGCTTGTGTACTTTTCATGTCCTTTTCCTGTAAGAATAATAAGCGTCTTTTCTTCTGCTTCGTCAATGACTTGTTTGACGGCCATCGTCCGGTCCATGATTACCTTCACTTTATCTTCAGGATGCTTCAGTGCCAGCTTCATATAGCTGTTTTTCATGATCTCTTCCGGTTCTTCATTCAGATCATCCAGTGTCATAAGAGTGCAGTCGCTTCCTGAAACGGACGCATCGAACATTTTCTCACGTTTGGAATGATCACGACTGCCTCTGAAGCCAAAAATATGGCATATTCTATGATCAGGATACAAGCTCCTGCATGTTGATAAGACTGCCTCTAGCGCTTCAGCCGTATGCGCATAGTCAATGATCGCCTTGACGTCATCCTTTATTGTATACACTTCAAACCGTCCTGGAATAGGCTCGAGGTCTTTGATCATTTCATTCAGATTACTGATATCATGTCCTATATCTTTCACTACAGTTCCTGCCATGGCTAAGTTGAGCAGATTGTGCTTGCCTGGTAACGGCGCATCCACTTTAACTGTCTTCCCATCCATCAGGAGTTCGCTCTCTCCTTCAGCACGGAATGTAAAATGAGTGTTCTCCTCATCTGACTCTCCTACTGTCAGAACCTCTATGTCCTCTTCGAGAAGAAGGTCTTTCAGAGTTTTCCCCCATGTGTCTTCGATATTGATGACAGCTTTCCCTCCGGGTTTAAGAAATGAAAACAGCTTCTTTTTTGCTGAAAAGTACTCTTCGATTGTTTTATGATAGTCCAGATGGTCATGCTGGAGATTGGTGAACAGACCATAATCGAAGAGCATTCCTTCCATCCGGTGCTGCTGCAGACCTTGTGAAGACACCTCTATTACGACTGTTTCGTCATCTGATTCAGCCAGAAATTTCTGAATTTCCGAAGCGCTTGGAGTAGTTAATGAACTGTCCACCCGTCTGCCGTTCACTTCATTAAATACCGTTCCAAAGAAGGAGACCGTATAACCTGCTTTTCTCAGCAGATGCGTAGTGAAGAGCCCCGTCGTAGTTTTACCATTCGTTCCGGTCACTCCAATCACTAACTTACTTCTTGAAGGATAGCCATAATAACTTGCAGCCAGTGTTCCGAGCATTTTTCTGGAATCTTCCACCTGAACATACGGGACAGATAACCCCGTCACAGGTTTCTGCCCGATGATCATAGCTGCCCCATTATCAATAGCCTGATCAATGAAATCATGTCCATCTTTCTGAAATCCTTTGATGGCGACAAAAATTTCTCCTTCGCTTATTCTGTCTGCCCGTTCATTGATTCCTGCTATTTCAATAGTATTCAGATCATCGTCTGTTTCGATACCTTCAATCTGATGTATTATTTCTCTCCATTTCACTTTAAGATCTCCTTAATTTACCTATACTCTTACGCAGACGTGTATTATCCCTACCTCATTCTACGATTTGTTTTTTATCTTCCTGTCAGCATCCTCGCTGCCGCTCTCATCGGATCGATGAAAGGCACACTCAAATCGTCTGATCCCAGGACCAGTTCCACTTCTGTGCATCCACCAATGATCAGCTCGCAGCCCATCTCGTCGATCAGCTGATCCGCTGCTTCTTTAAGCAACTGTTTTGGATACTCGCCGCTGTTTCCTTGTTTGATTCCCTTCTCACCGAAAATTGCCCGCATGACTTTATCTTCCTGTACCGAATGATCGGGGAATAGAACGGATTTGCTTTTAATGTACGTTTGAAAAAGTTCTGTTTCTTTCGTTGCTGTTGTTGAAAGCACGCCTATTTTAGTAACAGAAGCAAAGTTATCCGCTAAATACTCATCTAATCCTTGAAGGACATGATAAAAGGGAATGGAAACATGCTTCTGTATTTCTTCATGAAAGTAGTGCGCTGTAATGCAAGGCATAGCCAGTACAGTGGCCCCAGATTTTTCAAGATTCTGTGCTGTATTTATCATTTCAGATAGAGGAGATTCTCCCCCGTACAGAATGGCTTTTGTTCGGTCAGGTATTTTCGGATTACTGTCAATAATCACACGATAATGATCCTGATCTTTAGTGACCTCGGTTTCTTCGATGATTTTTCTAAAGAAACTGGCTGTAGCAAGCGGGCCCATCCCTCCCAGCACACCGATTACATTTGGTTCCATATAATTAGTTTCACTCTTTTCATTAACTAGTATTTGGGAACTGACTTCAGATTTTCATTTCACCTGTTTTTACTGGCCTTCTAAATTGTTTGTACTCAAAACCAGCAGTCTCAATCAATATTTTCCTGCACATCCTGCCATTTAGGCTGACTATTGATTGTCCGACTGATATCGAAATCTCCTGTACTGGCATCCGGACCTAGTAGTTCAAGAATATCCAGGTCATTGAAATGCCACCATTCTGAAGCAAGAGGAGTGAATCCTCCTCCAACCATATATTCCTGCAGCCTCACAGCATGCTCAGACGCATCAGGATGAATGTCCAGTTCACGCCATCCATCCCGATCCAACGAGCTTATCGGTTCCTCAAAAATAGCTGAATCGACACTCAATTCGTGCATCGGGGTGTGCATCTCGTACTCAGTATAATCAGTCACTTCCATAAACAGGTAATCCCCAACTACACGCTCAGAAACCTCGTTCACCTGAGCCAGACTGATATCTACAGCTGCTCCCCGGTTATGATTGGAGATACCTGAATGAATGAACCAGCCGATACTCCAAGGTGCCTCTGTCACACCCGCTCCTACTTCTTCATTTTCTTCAATAAGTTCTACCAGAGATTCTCTGACCAGCACACTGTTTTCTTGTGAACGAAATGACTCATAAAGGACGAGTGTTTCTCCATTCAGCATAGCAAGCTGCTGAGCCTGAAACAGTTTCTGCGCCGTACTGTATAAAATTGGAAATATAAATTCTTCTCTGTTCAGACGGTCGTTGAAGTCGATCATATTACTGATCGACTCTCCAGTGACATCCGGGATCTCAATATAGGAAGACATGAATAGCGAGGAATAGCTGTTTGCATGATCATAGACAATCGAGGGGGCAATATCAGGCATATTGATAAATGCTGCCTGGTGTCTGATCCAGCCTTCCTCGTTTTCCGTTCTGATCATCCACCAGTCTTCATATTCCGCTCTTATTTCAAAGGGCGTTCCAGGCAGCAGAACAGCAAAAATTTCAGAGGTGGGGTCCGGCGCCCCGTATAGATCTTCTTCTATTGATGTATAGCCGGCTGCTCCAATTACAGGCAGTTCAAACACATCATTATAGAATATAGGAAGTGAAGGGGGTGTGTCCACAGGATCTTCTACAACTTGTTCTCTCTGCCTTTCCTGTTCTTCCTCCTCAACATCGTTCGTACTAAGTGTTCTGCTTATCAGGAAAACTATTCCGGCTACTATCAGCAAGCTTAGAAGGGCGATAACTGTTTTCAATGCGGTTTCTTTTCTATTCAAATTTCAAACTCCTATTACACGTTTTTAGACATCAGGTCCAGCTCATCCTGACTATCTACCTTGCTTTTAATCATCCCATCAGCACTCTGACTGCAAGAAGCAGTAGCAAATGCAGGGGATAGAACCAGTAGAATGCCCATTTAGTAAAGGCATTTCGCATACCTGGTTTATTGTTGTACCATCCATAAAAAGGGATGGTCAGCAGTGCACCGAACCGGTAGCTGGCATAGAGACCCATGTCCTGAAGTCCGGGTATAATGTAAAAAACTAGGGCAACTAGAACAAACATTACTACTTTCAGTTTAGGGTAATCCCTGAAGAGACCAAAAACGATAATCCACAAAACTCCAACATAGTGCCAGTTAGCCGGCATGGAGAGGATAAAGATGATTCCGAGCAGAATCATTCTGACGAGCACACTCCAGTTCTCCATTGTTAAGACAGATAGAGCAATGACGCCCAGCATGAGAGTCCAGATTACACTTGTAGCGCTGAACATTCCAAGTCCAAAGTACAAGTTATATGGCACATGAGAAACGATTGCAAAAATAAACAGCCTGAAAATGTATCTCTTTTTGTTTGATGTATAATGATGCCCTTCAGCTATTAAATAACAGATCAAGGGCGCAGCCAGCCTTCCCGCTAGATGGGCAATCCAGCGTTCGGAGCTGCCGAATTCAGTGACAAGGCGAGAAAAATGGTCAACGAACATAGCGACTATTGCTATAATTTTTAATGTATTGGCATTGACCTCTATATTTTGCAGAGGCAGACGGATCGATTTTTCACTCATTTTAAACACTCCAGACTTGAAACCGTGCAATAATATAATAAAATTACAAAAACACACGACTAAAAATATAATATAATTATAATAGTATGATTATGGTGTCAAAACCCCATAATTTTAAGCACTTAATCAACTTGAAATGCTCAAAAGTATACAGTTTTAAAAAATAAAAGAGGGACTCCTCTTTATGCCATCACTTTTTCCTGATTGTGTT
>NZ_BAAGIQ010000116.1:0-5025 GCF_054658175.1 Alkalibacterium sp. s-m-28 | reverse complement strand
GTCACCCTTGTGACCTTAACTGAAACCATTCAAGTGTTTGTCAAGGGCAAATGCGGCTCCGATTGGTATAGTCAGTGGGCCTTCACCACCTTTAATTTTTAGTTTTCATAAAAAATTTGACAGTTCCCGTATAAATTATTGTCGTTAAATAGCATCTTCAACCGTTGCATCTCCTGGAAGATCTTCTTCAGTAAAGCCGAATTCTTCAATAATCTCTAAAAGTTCTCCGGATTTCTTAAGATTATCGAGTTCCTGGTTGAAGGCCTCAATAAAGTCTTCATCTGTATCTCTAAATACTGTTGCTCCATAGTTGATGACTTCCTCACCATCGATCACCGGCTGAGTATAGTCATCCACACGTTCGATTGAGTCATCAGCTGCTGTATCCAGAATCGATTGCAGAGACGGTCCGGTCGCTGTAATGACATCTGCACGGCCAGCCTGAAGTGCGGCAAGCGCTGACGGCATATCCGGCACGGTAACGATCCGTCCCTCTGGTACTCCGACATCCAGCAGAAAGTCGTACTCTACCGTTCCAGAAGGCACAGCAACGATGGCATCATCATTTTCAGCAATGTCTTCATATGAATGAAGATCCAGTGGATTACCTGCTTCCACTGCAATAGCCTGACCTATAGTATATTCAGGATTGGCAAACTGAATATGATCTGCAGCTGCTCTATCTGGTGTAATGAACATACCAGCAGCGACCATATCAAATCGCTCTGCCTGAAGCCCTGGAATCAGCGACGCAAATTCCGTCAGTACCCCATTCATTTCAGAGACTCCCATATTTTCCATAATCTGTCTGGCAATCTCAACCGAAGATCCGGTCAGTTCTCCTTCAGCTGTCTGGTATGCATATGGCTGTTCGTTTGCAAAACCGACAGTCACTTCTCCTTCGCGCTGAACACGCTCCAGAGTTGTCTCATCGTCTGCCGCTCCGAAGAGCTGACAGCCACTCAAGACGACTGTGGCAGAAAGAGCTGCGAGTGACAGCAGACCTTTTTTATCTATACTTTTCATTCTCTCTTTCCTCCTGTTCTTATTCTTTCCTATCGATTCCCAATGCACATCCAACTCCGTTAATAACTAGATCCTTTATTGATAAAATTTTTTTAGCAATTAGATAATAGCCCTGTTCAAAGGCACGGAAAAAGCCATTATTACATGAGACACATATCTACCTTAACAAAGATTTTTTGGCAGGGTCAAATCAGACGCTCCACTTCAATGATTGTTTGAAACTTTCACTCTTGTCTTTTAAAAAAGTCATCAAAAAGAAACAATTTTGTCATTTCTAATCAGATTCTTAGAATTGTTTGGTTACGGGTTTGGTAAACGATAACATTTCTTCTCATAAAGTACTGTAAAGGCGAATGGTTTTACACTACTAACTTGTTTTGGTACATTGAATAGTGGAGCGTAGGCAGAAGACAACACTTGATTTCTGTCAGCGACGTATTGTCGTCAAACTTTAAAACAAATTGAAATACAAGGAGGACAACTTGTTGACTACTAAGGTAGAAATACAGAATCTGACGAAAATTTTCGGAAAGAAAGAACGTCAGGCCCTTGAATTAGTAAAGAAGGGTCATTCAAAAGAAGACATTCTTGAAAAGACAGGCGCAACCGTTGGTGTAAATAAAGCCAGCTTTAAAGTAGAACAAGGTGAAATATTTGTCATTATGGGATTATCCGGTAGTGGTAAATCTACACTGGTTCGTATGCTGAACAGGCTGATCGAACCTACTGAAGGCAACATACTGATCGATGGGGATGACATTGCCAAGATGGATAAAGAGCAATTAAGAAAAGTCCGTCGTGAAAAAGTATCTATGGTATTCCAGAACTTTGGATTATTCCCGCACCGTACGATTCTGGAAAATACTGAGTATGGACTGGAAGTTCAGGGAGTAGACAAGGTAGAACGTCAGGAGAAAGCTGAACGTGCCCTCGATAATGCCGGTCTTCTTCCATATAAAGACCAACGTCCTAATCAGTTATCTGGTGGGATGCAGCAGCGTGTCGGACTGGCACGTGCGCTTGCAAATGATCCTGAAATCCTGCTTATGGACGAAGCGTTCTCAGCACTTGACCCGTTGATCAGACGTGACATGCAGGATGAACTGCTTGAAATGCAGGACACGATGCACAAAACAATCATTTTCATTACACATGACTTAAATGAATCACTGCGTATCGGTGACCGCATTGCCATCATGAAAGACGGTGAAGTCGTGCAAGTAGGAACAGGCGAAGAGATTCTGACAAATCCTGCCAATGAATACGTGGAACGTTTCGTTGAAGATGTGGACCGTTCTAAAGTACTAACAGCAGAAAACATCATGGAACGCCCACAGACTCTTCGTATCAAGCAGAGCGGACCACGTGTCGCCATGCAGCGTATGAAGGCTGATAATTTATCCAGCATGCTTGTTGTCGATAAAAACAATGTGCTGAAAGGCTACGTTACGGATGAAGATGTTCTTGAGGCAGTAAAACAGGACAAGAAAGATCTGCAGGAAATCGTCCGCACGGATATTCCTAAAGTTCATAAAGAAACGTTGATTCATGAATTATACGATGTCATTCATAATAGTCAGACTCCAGTCGCCGTTGTTGATGGAGAAGACAAGCTACTTGGTATCGTTGTCCGAGGACTCGTCCTTGGTGCACTAGTGAAAGACCGAGAGGAGGAAACAGTAGATGAACAATAGTATATTAGACCAGATCCCCCGTTTACCCGTATCGGAATGGATGGCCAATATCATCACCTGGCTGACACAGAACCTGTCTTGGTTCTTTGGAGCGATTCGTGACGGTGGCGCATGGCTGATGGATGGCATTACAGATCTGCTTCTATTTATCCCGCCGCTCCTATTCATCGTCCTGCTTGTGGCTTTGGCATACTTTGCTGGCCGCAAAAAACTCGGACTGCCTGTTTTTACACTATTGGGACTACTTTACATCCATAACCAGGGACTATGGGATCCATTAATGTACACGATCACGCTTGTGCTCGTTGCCAGTCTGCTTTCCATACTGATCGGTGTGCCTGTTGGAATCTGGATGGCCAAGAGCCGGACAGCCAACTGGATCATTACCCCAATTCTTGACTTTATGCAGACAATGCCGGCATTCGTATACCTTATTCCAGCCGTTGCCTTTTTCGGAATCGGTATGGTACCCGGTGTATTCTCAGCTGTTATTTTCGCTCTGCCCCCAACTGTCCGCTTCACGAACCTGGGTATCCGTCAGGTCCCTGATGAAATGATCGAAGCAGCAGAATCATTTGGTAGTACCGGATCACAGCGTCTGTTCAAAGTTGAACTGCCTCTGGCTAAACCGACTATTATGGCAGGAATAAACCAGACTGTGCTGCTTGCACTCTCAATGGTTGTTATTGCCTCAATGATCGGAGCGCCTGGATTAGGTGAACGCGTCATCAATGCTCTCCAGCGTGCCCAAGTTGGGCCTGGATTCGTTGCCGGATTTGCTTTAGTGGTACTGGCAATCATTCTAGACCGCGTACTGCAAGGCTTCAATAAATCAGATAATTAAGCAAACACAGTACAATAAATACACTCAAAACTATGAAGGAGAGATTTATTTTGGATATGACATGGAAAAAGTTTGGACTAACAGCAGCATCTGCATCAGTATTATTTTTAGCAGCATGTGAAGATAATAGCGACACTGCAGACAACGGTGAAGAAATTGAAACAGTTGTCGATGGTGATGAAATTACTTTATCTTATGTAAGCTGGGATTCAGAGATTGCTTCAACACACGTCGTTGCAGAAGTACTTGAAGATTTGGGATACGACGTTACTTTGACAGCTCTTGACAATGCAATCATGTGGGAAGCAGTCGCTTCTGGAGACGCAGACGCAATGGTTGCTGCATGGCTGCCTGGTACTCACCAAGCACAATTTGATGAGTATTCAGACAGAATGGAACACCTAGGAACAAACCTTGAAGGGGCCGTAATTGGATTAGTCGTTCCTGAATATATGGATGTTGATTCTATTGCTGATCTTTCAGATGAAGCGGGTCAGACAATTACAGGAATCGAAGCAGGTGCTGGTGTTGTCGCTGCAGCTGAACAAGCTTTAGAGGATTACGAAAATCTTGACGGATGGAACGTACAGACATCTTCTTCAGGTGCAATGGTCCAGGAACTGACTACTGCATACCAGAACGAAGATGAAATTATCGTAACTGGATGGTCTCCTCACTGGAAATTCTCTCAGTTCGACCTGAAATACCTTGAGGATCCGGAAGGTTCATTCGGAGAAGCTGAAACAATCGATACTTTTGTACGTGAAGGGCTATCTGAAGACCTACCAGAAGCTTATCAGTTACTTGATAATTTCTACTGGGAAACAGACCACATGGAAGAAGTCATGCTTGAAATCCAGGAAGGTGCAGAACCTGAAGATGCTGCCCGCAACTGGGTCGACAACAATTCGGATCTTGTATCTGAATGGATTGAAGGAATCGGCGAATAATCTGATCCTTTAACCTTGTATCTGATGTAATGCGCAATTAAAGGCAGGTAATAAACGGGCTGACCGTTTATTACCTGCCTTTTTCCTGTTTTTAACGTAATTCCGAAAGAAGTCTCCCACTTCTAAGCGTATGGGTGCGAAGCACCAGTGAAAGTGGGAGATGAATTTCGGTCAAGCGATAGCTTGAAGTGGTTAATCTGTCCTTTTTGTTGTATACTATATTCAGTGGTAACCAACAGAAAGGAAGTGACATCAATGGAATTGGACAACAACAATCATTCAGTCTTCTCGATGTGTTACCATCTTGTCTTAGTTATAAAGTATCGAAGAAAAGTCATCACGCCCCCTGTTTCAGATTACGCCAAAGATATGTTTCTAAGAATTAGTACAAACTACAACATCACTCTCATCGAATGGAATGAAGATAGAGACCACATTCATATCCTGTTCAAAGCTCACCCTAACACAGAATTGTCCAAATTCATCAATGCCTACAAAAGCGCCAGTTCTC
>NZ_BAAGIQ010000115.1:0-5043 GCF_054658175.1 Alkalibacterium sp. s-m-28 | reverse complement strand
AATGTTGTTGTGGTGACTACATTTTACCAAAGAGAGGTGTCTTTTTGTGTGTTTTTTGATAATTATTTATAAGAAGTTTCAATAACCGCAAGGGTTAAACCTGGATATTCAACTGCAAAACTTGAGTAAATAATAATGATAATCATTCTCATTTATATAAATTTACCATACAATTTTTTCTAAGGCAAATGATTTTTTAGACAATTGCTTGTCTTTTACGGATTTAATAATTTTAATCGACTCCACTCAAAATACTGTATCATTGATTACTCTATTGTTTTACATGGTTCTTTTAATTGGACGCCAACGGCTTCTCAAAACGAAGAACACTTAACAATTTCTGTAGATAGACAATTAGCAAAACAATACACAGATAATTTTAAGGTAATATTTCAAAATTCGTATGGGAGGAACTTATGAATAAAGAATTTTTTTCAAAAACAGAAACAATAGATTATGTTTGGCAACACTCGAAATATTACGGTAATCTATTAAGCTATTGCAAAGATGTAGCAGAGAAGGATTCTGGAAATGGATTTGTCTCACTCATTTTTTTATTTAATCTAATGGAAAATATATTCAAAAGCAGCTTAAAAAATTATGATGCAAGACTTATCGATGTTATAGATATCTTGAGAGATAATGGCACTATAACAAAGATAGAACATGACTTTCTTAATAATAAAAATAATGGCATAAGAATAATTCGCAATCTTTTATCACATAGTAACTTGTCTAAGTATAATTTAATTTTTACTGAAGATGGTACTGAAATTTACTATCCATTAACAGAGAATGAAACTTGCCTAAAAATGTATGAAATGATTTCCGATATTCTTTTTAATTTAATGCTAAGGATAATAAGCACCGATACTATTGAGCCTCTCAATATAGATCTCGATGATAAAATTAATAATGTTAAAATCAAAATTAAAAAGTGTACACCGGAAAAATTAATGGAATTTAGAGGCATTGATGTTTCCATAATTCCTAATTGGGAAGAACTAAATGAATCAGATAAATATAGGATTGTTGAAAGTTCTAGCGATGTAAGAATGGTAACAAATATTGCATCAACTATTTTTAAAAATTATTTAGAGTAGTAACTCATTTAAAGACCAGACCCAGTTGTATAAAATAGTAAAACTTGTAATTATTAAAAAGCAAAAGCATCCGACTATTTCATCGGATGCTTTTTAGTCTAATCATATTTCACAAACGCATCTTTAAATCCAGCTTTCTTTGCTTTTTCTAGTTGCTTATCAGCATTCTTTTTAATACTATACGCACCAATCTGTACACGATATAGTTTCTTTCCACCAGTTGATGGTTTAGATGTTGACGTACCTTTCGCTAATTCCTTCTTCACATCTGCCCTAAACGTATCCATTGACTTACCATGTTTTGAAAACCAATGACGTGGGTCGCCATGATTACTAGCGATTTTTTTCTGGTACCCTTCATAATGGCCGATGATATTTTTCTCCGTTAGTTTGTATTGTTTACAAAGATAAGCAGCAAGTTCCACCGCTTCTTTATAAACTTTATTAAAGTAAGTTTTGTCGGTTAAATTATCTTCACAGTAGAGTAGGAAAGCGCCGCCTTATTGTATTTCTACAACAGGTTTGCGCAGACCCCTCCCCGAACCGTGCTTACACCTCTCGATGTACACGGCTCTCCATTGTTACTCAATTATTCAAAACTCAATTTCTGTGGATTTCTTTGTGACAATCTCGACAGACCACCATAGTTTTTCGGTTTCGCGCTATTAGGTATTTCTCCCATGGAGCTTTTCCCTTCAAGTCTTTGAGCCTTTTAACATGGTGTATTTCATAGTGTGTCGCTTCGGTTGTTCCACACAACTTACAAACTCTTGCTTTTAATCCATCTTCAAAAGGGTTACGTTTATGACTATAGATAACTGCGTCATTACGTATTTTGTCACTAAATGAACTTTGCCCTTTACAATCAGAATATTTTGCGAAATAGAGTCGTTTTTCACCTTTAGCCGTCTTATATGGTACACACCATTTCCCTTGCCCATCTTGATGCACGCGAATAATTCGGGCAATGCTGCTTTTACGCTTTGCTGCAAGTGTTTTTAAGCAACTATACTCCATAAGGTAAGCAAAGTAATTTAAGTTGTTAAAATTACTTGCCATTCGGTAGTAGTTACAGATTCCTCGCAATTCTGCGTTGTAGGTTGAAACAATCTCGTATTCCGTGATTTGTAGCAAGCTTGGGCGGTGGACAAAGCGATACTTACCGTTAATTTGTTTCACTATACCTTTATCTAACAGAAAACTTTCAATTTTATCTTTGAATGGAACCGTGAGTTCCACTTTGTTGTTAAGCGTTCTTTTGGTATACCCATTTCCACCTTGTTTGATTTGACTGTTGCGCCTTACACAAACATCATAGCCTAGAAATCTTGCTTTGTTGTGGCTGTGAGTAATAAGTGTTTTTTCTTCACTGAGTTCCATTTTCAGCGTATTTCTGATAAATGTTTTCAGTTCCGATTTTACCCATTCACAGTCAGATTTACTTCCGATAACCCCGATAAGAAAATCATCTGCATAACGCACATATTTAATTTTCTTATCCTCTTGTAATTTACTAGGGGTTGAAAGCTGTTTCGCTCTGGTTTGTCGTAATTCAGCAAGTAGTGCCGGCTTTTGGTGCTCATCCGCATTTTCTAACTTTTTTTCTCAAGCGGACTGCTTTACTTCGTAGCCTTGAATATTCCGGTGTTCTCTTGCCTCGGGGTAAGGGCTTGTCAAATTTAGCTTTTAGCTGTTCAACAAACATGTCCAACTCGTGCAAGTATATATTGGCTAGTACAGGTGAAATTATTCCACCTTGGGGCGTCCCACTATATGTACTGTGGTATCGCCAATCTTCCATATATCCTGCCTTTAAGAATTTGCGAATAAGTTGGTTGAAACGCGCGTCCTTGATTTTCTTTCCTATCAATTCAGCGAGCACATTGTGATTAATGTTATCAAAACAGCCTTTGATATCACCTTCGACGAACCATTTCACTCCATTGAATCCTTTTGATACCATTCCTAGAGCGGTATGACAGCTTCTGTTAGGTCTAAAGCCATGGGAAGTATCACAAAATGTAGGTTCATAAATAGCTTCTAGAATCATTCTGATTACTTCCTGAACCAATTTATCAGTGAATGTCGGAAGTCCTAAAGGACGTAATTTATTACTTTGCTTTTTTGCAATATACGTCCTACGTACAGGCTTAGGTGTATAGGTTCCATCTGTCAGACTTTGGATAATAAGCTCTATCTTTTCCTCGCTGAAGCCATCTGCTGTGTCATTATCGACACCAGGTGTTGCTGCGCCACTATTGGCATACAGATTTTTGTAAGCAAGAAAATAGATGTCTGGTCTTTGCAGGTAACGGTAAACCCGCGTGAAAATTTCATTCTTGTTGCGATTTGAGTTTTGATTCATTCTCTCCAAAATCTCAATTGTTGGTTTCATTGAGGTATTCCTCCCTAATCAATATAAATTTTGGCGCGTAACAACTGCTTCCCTTCGCCATGTAAGGGTCATTACCCCTCGCGGACTACTATGGAAGCTCCGTACCCATGCAGAATATTCAAGCCCTTTAGCTATAGCCGTTTCCGGCGTTTCTGTTTAGGGTATCCCCAGTTAACAATGCCAATAGGTATGTGGATTTTCGGATACGTTTTCGTTTCTTTACCATTGGTTCTCCAACAGGTCATGTGAATTAAATGATAACCAATTGCGCGAAATCTGTACGCAATTACATTCACATCAGAGGTTACAGGCAAATTTCCTCTGTCCGGGCATTAACAGAAACTCGAAACTTACGTTCAACAAACCCAGTTTTATCCTCATATCCACTTGTCATTGCAGTTCAGTCGCATCTGATTGCCTTTAGATGACTTACCGCTTTCCTGCCATGCTATGTTCCCGTGTCAGCTTTCGCCTTTCGGTTGGACAGGTTGACAATAGCGTTATCTTACTATGCGGCACCTTAAACCGCTGTTGACATTGCCCTATCTGGGCGCACAATTTCAAAACCGATGTGGGTATTATTGGCATCTCCTCCTGAATGCCAACCTCGATGGTTCCAAGGCAAGTACTGCCAGACTTCTTTATCGTCTAAGAAGGCATGGACACAGACCTGCCGTTTGATTTCGCCAGCCTTATAGGAGTTATTCCAGCGGCTGAACCAGTCAGCGGCCATCACACCAGGTGTGGCAGTAGAATGGACCATGATGCCTTTAGGCGTGATCTTTCTTCCTGTAGTGTAACAATCGTTTCTGGTCATGAACTTTGATTTTAAATTACTTAGTCCCATTTTTATCTCCTCCATTTATTTTGAGCATGAAAAAAGCACCCTATTAGATAAGGTGCGATTTAGACTACAACTATTTACTCCTCTATTTCTTTGAGAACTTGATCTATTTGTGAGAATACCTTTTCTACTTTTGACCATTCTTGCTTCTGATTCGTGTAAAGTAGAGTGTTGTGTAAATCCTCATAACTTGATTTTATATCATTTGAAAATTTATCCTTCCATACTTCAAAACCATAAGGTCCCTCTGGATTATATTCTTTAGGAATGTCCCTCTTTTCCAGATATACAGAGTCCGTTTGCTTTGTGATTTGTACCTGAACAATTCATACTTTTCGTTGAAACATGTGCCAACTGCCTAACGGCAGCTTAAATTTACTTTTTCATTTTCACCTGTTAAGTGATGAAAAAAGAACCCCATTATGATATGGTAAAGGTGTCTAAACCAACCATAAGAAAGGAGTTCTCTTCATGATTAGCTTACACAAAAACCAGGTAAAATTCAATTCAAACATCATCATTTCGCATACAGGTGGTCGTTTATCGAGTGATTCGGGTTTAGTCTTAGTTAAAGAACTCAAGTTTTGCAGTTGAATATCCAGGTTTAACCCTTGCGGTTATTGAAACTTCTTATAAATAATTATCAAAAAACACACAAAAAGACACCTCTCTTTGGTAAAATGTAGTCACCATAACAACAT
>NZ_BAAGIQ010000114.1:0-5249 GCF_054658175.1 Alkalibacterium sp. s-m-28 | reverse complement strand
CTCTATCTTCATTCCATTCGATGAGAGTGATGTTGTAGTTTGTACTAATTCTTAGAAACATATCTTTGGCGTAATCTGAAACAGGGGGCGTGATGACTTTTCTTCGATACTTTATAACTAAGACAAGGTGGTAATACATCGAGAAGACTGAATGATTGTTGTTGTCCAATTCCATTGATGCCACTTCCTTTCTGTTGGTTACCACTGAGTATAGTATACAACAAAAATGACAGATTAACCACTTCAAGCTATCGCTTGACCGAAATTCATCTCCCACTTTCACTGGTGCTTCGCACCCATACGCTTAGAAGTGGGAGACTTCTTTCGGAATTACGTTAAAAAAGTCTATAAGAACTCGTCTTTTTATCAGAGACGGGTTTTTATGTCATTTATTATAGGTCAAAAATCAGTCGTAAGACCTATGACAAATCAGCTTTCTTCAGTCATAATATACGTTAGATAGGAAGCTAATAAAGACAGGGATAAAAACAAATGAGGATAAACCAAATAGGAGGGTGTACCATGAACGAAAGAAAACGTATCCTTGAGTTGATGAAAAATGGAGTTATTTCAACTGAAGAAGGATTGGATCTTCTGGAATCACTTGCCAAGAAAGATGACAGAAAAGAAGCAGAAGCAGCATTTAATACTGAAGAAAAGGCTGACGAGGCAGATGTGCACATTGAAGAAGCTCTAGACGATGACAACAGGGAGAAGCAGAAAGAAGCAGAAGCCTCACTTGAACAGCTGGTTTCTGAAATCAATCAGTATTCTGTGGAACTGGATAGGATTAATGAAAACCTGGCGAACAGAAAGAAATCTCTTGAGTTGAAGAAAGAAGAGCTCGAAGGACTTAAAGCGTCAGGAAGAAAAACCGTCCAAGAAGAAAAAGACAGAATTATTGAAAAAATCAGAGCCATCCAGAAAGAACTTGAACTGATCAAACAGCTGGATGATGTAGACACCACTGATGAAATCATCACATTAAGAGAAGAAATCAGTGACCTAGATGAACAGTTGTCTGATGTAGAAGAACTGAAGTCTGAAAAAGATGATGAAGCGGTCGAGCAGCTTCTTGATGAAATAGAAGAAATTGAGGAAGAAGTCAATGATCTGGCTGCTCAGAAAGCTGAACTCATGAAGAAACTCCACCGCACTAAGATGAAGCAGTGGACGCTGAAAGCTAAACAGGCAACTTCAAAGTTCGAGCTTCCTGAAGACTGGGAGAAAAAAGCGACAGAAGAATTGTCGAAAGCTGGAGAAAAACTGGATGCTGCAAGTAAAGAGTGGTCCAAGATCATCAAAACTAAAGTGGATCAGGCCTCTAAAAATGATGTGACAGAAACCATTCGTACAAACATTGAGCAGGCCATGAGTCATTTCGACTGGAAGGATATCAACTTGAAAATTCCTTCTTTAAGTACAAAGGAATTTACTAAAGAATGGCAGTACGACTCAACCTCAGCGACTATTCTTGACTTCAAGCTGGCTAATGGAAAACTGATTCTGAAACCTGGTCAGGGAGAAACGATGTCATTTAAGGCAAAAGGTAAATTATATGGTAAAATGGATGAAGACACACCTGAAAAATCATTCGATGCCAGAAGCACAGTAACGATCGACGAAGACAAACTGTTGTGTCATATGCCTAACAAACGTGTCTATGTTGAACTGGAAGTGACCCTGCCGCAGAGAACTTACGATTATGTTTCAATCACCATGCTGAATGGTAAACTGTCTCTCAAAGATATAGAAGCAAAAGATGTCTTTGCAAAATCTACTAATGGATCACTGACCTTCGAAGGACTGTCAGCAACCATGCTTGAGGCAAAAGGTTCGAATGGACAGATAATTGTCAAGCAGGCGGACTTGAGAGATGTCCTTGCAGGTTCAGTGAATGGATCGATCGTCTTTGACGGGAAAACGGAAAGTGCAGACTTTACTACGACGAACGGAGAAATTAAAGTTACACTATCCGATCAGAAAATTGTCAGAGTGAACGCGACTACTGTCAATGGAAATGTTAAAATGGCTCTTCCTAAAGGACGCGCTATTGAGGGAAAAGCTAAAACAACATTCGGAAAAGTGAAAAGCCGCTTGTCCGATACAGAACCGATGGAAAAAATCGAGCATACGATGCATGTAAAGCGTGTTACCGGTGATGCGCCAATGAGCTTTTATGCCGGTACTACAACAGGAAATATTTTAATTAAAGATACAGATAAATAATTGAACGGAAAGAGGAGTGTAAAATGAACAAATTATCAAAATCAAAAGATAATGCAGTCATCTTTGGTGTGCTGGGTGGTTTGGGTGAGTACTTCAATATCGATCCTGTTCTTCTAAGAGTGATTGTCGTTGTTGCTACTTTCATCGGAGTAGGGTCTACAGTGCCTATCTATCTCCTTTTAGCGCTCGTCATGCCGGAAAGTGATGATCAGACAAGTAAATTAGCTTCCAATAAGAAAAAACCTTCTCCTTTCGGTGGTGTCTCAGATAAACCTAAACGTAAAGAAGCCGAAAAACTGGAAGAGGACGACTGGAGTGACTTTTAATCTATGAAATGGTGGCAGCGCATTTTAGCTAATACTCTCATATTTCTGGCACTGGCTGGATTCCTTCAAGGGTTTCAGATCGATTCATGGGTGACAGCTCTTATAGCGGCAGTTGTATTCGGCGTTCTTAATGTTACAGTGAAGCCTATACTGGTTATATTGTCATTGCCTATCACAGTAATGACACTGGGCTTATTCTATTTTATCATCAACGGACTGATGTTGTGGTTTACCGCCGCACTAGTGAGCGGATTCGCCTTCAGCTCCTTTTCATTGACTCTGTTTGTGGCTCTTGTAGTGTCAGGACTCAATGCGTATTTCAATAATGCATGAAAAAAAGCTGATCGGCATAGATGCTGATCAGCTTTTTTCATGGAAAATATCCATATTACGAGCTAGACATAAACTTATCAGTTTTTACTTTTGTACAGATACATCGTCAACGGACCGAAGACAGCTAACAGAATTCCTGAAGATATCAGAGTCCAGACAATTTCTGTCCCGACAGTATACCCATGCATCAAGCCCCTTACTGAATCCACCAGCATGGAAATTGGGTTGATGCTTACAAATACTTCCAGTACTCTAGGCATGGTTTCAGGATCTACAAAGGCACTGCTTAGGAAAGTCAGAGGGAATATGATCATCATAGAGGTAGCCATTAAGGCATTTTCAGATTCCATGATAAGAGCCAGTACGGTCCATATCCACGACAGGCTGAAGGAAAAGATCAGGAGAAGGCCGACAGCAGAGACAAGCCCTATAAGTGTACCTTGAGGACGAAATCCCAGAATCATTGCAAAACCTATCATGATGAGACAGGCAATGGTGTACCTCAGCACATCAAAAGTCATTGATCCTACTAGGGATGAGGGGGACCAGATGGGTAAAGTACGCTGACGGTCAAAAAAACCTTTCTGCAGATCCTTATTTAAGTCCAGACCGGTATACATTGTAATCTGAATAACCGTCTGTACTAGAATTCCTGGAAGAATAAACTGTAAATAGTCCTGAACTGAACCTGCTATTGCTCCACCAAAAAGATAGGTGAACATTATCAGAAAAAGAATAGGCATGGCAGTGATGTCCATAAGGGCCATGGGTGTATGTTTAGTCTTGAGTAACGATCGCATAGCAAAAGTGCCGACAGACGACAGTGCGTGTGGCGGGGTTGGACGATGTGATGAGATGATCGTCTGCTGAAGATTATCTTTTGATTTATTCTGATTGAATTCCATTTTAAGTTCCTCCTTCTTATTCCTCGTCATCAGTTAAAGCTAAGAAAACTTCATCTAAACTCGGCTGGCTTAGGGAAAAAGTCACCAGCTCAATGCCTTCAGATTCCAGATTGTTCAGTGCTTTTAATGCTTCTGATGAGCTGCTGACGTTAACTATAATTTCAGATTCTCTGGATGATCTGCGGATTAAAGCATCAAACCTCGTTTCCAGCACTTTTTCTGCTTGTTCGATATCTGTTTTATTTTTAAGAGTAATATGAAGCATGCCTGATCCTACTGAAGCTTTCAGTTCGGAGGGTGTCCCTTCAGCAATGACCGCTCCTTTATTAATGACAGCTATACGGTCAGCTAGCTGATCGGCTTCATCAAGATACTGAGTTGTCAGCAGAACAGTTGTGCCGGCTTTAGTCAGTGCCCGAACGACTTCCCAGACCTGGTTTCTGCTTCGAGGATCCAGGCCAGTTGTCGGCTCATCCAGAAACAGGAGGTCCGGAGTGATAACGATACTGGCAGCAATATCTAGTCTGCGTCGCATCCCTCCAGAATAATTTTTGGCCTGCTTACTTGCTGCATCTGACAGGCCGAATGCTTCCAGCAATTCAGCTGCCCTCTGTTTGGCCTCTTTTCTTTTGAAGCCCATTAATCTGCATATCATGACTAGATTTTCAGTTCCCGTCAAATCTTCGTCAATGGACGCATGCTGCCCAGTCAGAGCAATACGAGGACGGATTTTTTTAGGTTCTTTAGTTACATCATATCCAAAAATATGCGCCTCGCCTTCATCGATTTTCAATAATGTACTGAGCATGCGAACGGTTGTCGTCTTTCCTGCTCCGTTAGGGCCTAAAAAGCCATAAACAGTTCCTTTTTCGATAGCCAGGTCAATGCTGTCCACTGCTGTAAAGGATCCAAACTGCTTTACTAGACCCTTTGTTCTGACTGCCAGATCGATTGTCTGATCCATCTCTACCACTCTCCTTTTTTGTTGAAGACAGATACTGATAATGATTTTAAAGTGATCAGCTGCTTTTTCAGCCTTCTCTACTAGTGTACTACATTGATGCAAGTTGTAAGGTGTAAAAAAGTAAAAGCTGTGACTACAGGCTCATAAATACTTAAATTAACCATGTACTTTAATCTTTAACTTTATATTAGTGCCTGAATTATTCATACCTCTAAATGTGGATAACTATTTCTATTAAACTCACTGCTTTTTTAGACATTTTTAAGTATTAACTGTCTATCATGCCACTTTATATTCTTCTCGATTAGATCGAAAACAAAAAGATGGAAAAAAGAGTATAAAGACCCCTTGGTCTTACAATCGTTAAAAAATTAATATGATCTTCTGGAGTAGCTAATGCAACAGAACCAGCTGTTGAATATTCTCCAATATTGTCCAGAACAGTGAAGAGAAAACGTAACCTGTGGACAAGCGGACTTTTATTTTACGCGC
>NZ_BAAGIQ010000113.1:0-5261 GCF_054658175.1 Alkalibacterium sp. s-m-28 | reverse complement strand
GAATTGTAGTTGCTTTTCTTGTAAAGTTGACATTGAGCACACCTCTTGTTTTTGTTGTTTTGGTCGACTTTACAATAACATAGAGTGTGCTCTTTTTGTATATTTTTTTCTTCACCCAACGGGTGAAGAAGGAATAGATTGATAAACCTTATCAAAGCGGGATAAATGCCTGTTCTGACAAGGTACTATGAATTATTCAGGTAGTGTATACTGAAATGGTCAGGGCGAGTCAAATAATGACTAGCCCAGTGTACTTGTAACTAGGGAGGACTGACAATGAGAGGCATAGACATTGCCAGAATTTGCGATATATCTACCAGCACGTTGAAACACTATGAAGAGTGGGGACTAGTTCCAGAGATTCCAAGAACTGAAAGTGGGCATCGTCAATACTCAGATACTCACCTTAGTTATTTCAAAAGCATAGTCAAGTTGAATATCGGATACGGAATGGGGTTAGTCAAGGAAATCATGCCTCTGATACAGCAGAAGGAGTTTCTAAAGGCGCTCTGGATAGTTAACGCTTCACAGGCTGATCTTCAGAAAGAAAGAATTCAAGCTGAACAGGTCATTACTATGCTGGAAACAGAAGAGGTAGAATGGATCGATCAGATGAAACATCAGAATGTGACCTATACTATCGGAGAAGTTGCTGAAATAGCGGGAGTAAGAACATCTGCCATACGTCACTGGGAAAAAGAGCAGTTAATCATACCTACACGTGATTCAAGAAGCGGGTACCGTCTGTACACTCAAGCAGAAATAAAGCGTGTCATGATTATAAGAACGGTATCGCGAGCAGCATGGTCATTAGACATCGTCCGGGAGGTGCTGGCAGGTACGGATGTGGAGAATCTGCAGCGGACAAGAGAGATGGCAATCGAATCACTAACTTATATCGATCAGTCACTCATTGCCGGCATGAAAGCTATAGCGGAACTGACATTGCTGATTGACAGCCTGGCAGAACCTGGTGATGAGTGGACGGCTGAGAACTTAGGAAGCTATGCGTACTTCAGATAATAGGGCGCAGAGGAGACAGGAGAGCAGGATGTTTCCTGACAAAAATCGATGGAAAAGATGAAGGGGTAAAAAGCGATAATCCAATCGCAGTTCGGATAGGTTCGACCTATAAAGCATTACTTAAATATGATATGATAAAGTCATGTTTGATAAATTGCAAAGGAGCTAAACTATGACTACTGCAGTAGTAAAAATTCACGAGCTAGTAGATGCGATGGACGATATCACCGTTGTCGTCGGAGAAGAGCATCTAGATAGAGAAATCACAATCAGTGATCTGTCCCGTCCGGCCCTTGAGCTGACAGGCTATTTCAGCTTTTATCCACAGAATAGAATACAGCTGCTAGGAAAAACTGAATTGTCGTTTACAGAGCGTATGACAAGTGATGAGCGTTATATTATCATGAAGAGAATGTGCCAGGCAGATACACCAGCATTCCTAGTGTCGAGAAATCAAGAACCGCCGCAGGAACTGATCAAGGCAGCTGAAGAAAAGGGTATCCCAGTTCTGTTATCTAAACGGTCAACAACCAGACTGTCTTCAAATGTGACGAATTTCCTGGAAGAAAGACTGGCCGAGCGCATTTCTCAGCATGGTGTGCTAGTCGACATCTACGGGATGGGTGTTCTGATAATCGGAGACTCCGGAATAGGAAAATCTGAAACGGCACTTGAACTGATCCAGCGGGGGCATCGCCTCGTTGCAGATGACAGAGTCGAGCTATATATGATGGATGAGCGCCGGATCATAGGAGAACCACCTGAAATCTTAAGACATCTGATCGAAATCAGAGGGATCGGTGTTATCGATGTAGTGAATCTGTTTGGTGTAGGATCGATCCGTTCCAAGAAAACAGTAGATCTGGTCATCAATCTGGAACATTGGGACAAGAACCGCCAGTATGATCGTCTGGGACACAATCTTGACAATATGCGTTTCTTTAACGTCGACATTCCAAAACTGTCTATTCCAGTAAAAGTTGGACGTAACCTGTCCATCATTATTGAAATAGCTACGATGAATATTCGTGCTAAAGAAATGGGTTATGATGCGACCAAAACCTTTGAAACAAACTTGAATAATCTGATCCAGCAGAACACTATGGATAATCAGCAGAATAATTAATGGAGGAAATTGTATGAACAGTATTATAAGTAGCATAGATCCTATCGCATTTCGTCTCGGCCCATTAGAAGTGGCCTGGTACGGCATTATCATTGTGACGGGGATGTTTGCGGCAGTCTGGCTGAGCATGAAAGAATCGGGTAGAAGAGGCATCGAAGAAGATTTTATTGTCGATATGGCCTTCTGGATCATTCCTGCCGGTATAATTGGAGCACGGTTGTATTATGTGCTATTCGAACTTCAGACCTACCTCGCCGATCCAATCAGGATCTTTTACTTCTGGGAAGGTGGACTTGCTATATATGGCGGTCTGATTCTCGGTTTTATTACACTATACTGGTACGCGAACAAGCGGAACGTTCCTTTATGGCTGCTGGTTGATATTCTCGCCCCTCACGTTATGCTAGCACAGGCAATCGGCCGCTGGGGCAATTTCATCAACCAGGAGGCTCACGGAACAGAAGTCACACGACAGTTTCTGGAAAGGCTGCAGCTTCCTGATTTTATCATTAACCAGATGAACATCGACGGCAGTTACTATCACCCGACGTTCCTTTATGAGTCCGTCTGGAATCTGATCGGCTTTGCCATTCTTATGACTCTGCGAGCTAAAACGAAACTGTTCAGACGTGGAGAAGTGTTCTTCAGCTACCTCATATGGTACGGATTCGGTCGTTTCTTTATCGAAGGACTGCGTACAGACAGTTTATATATTGGTGGCGGACTGAGAGGGTCACAAGTACTTTCACTTGTGCTGTTCGTTGTCGGTATTGGACTGATCATCTACAGAAGATTATATGTCTACCCGACACCGCCTTATTATACGGTCGGTATCGAACCTGAAAAGATATTTGAAGAGAAGCGCCGGAAATATGAGAAAAGTAAGAAGTAAGTCATGAGTGAGGAGAGAAATCAGTGAACAAGACGATTGCTGTACTAGGAGCAGGATCCTGGGGAAGTGCCCTGGCTACTGTCCTCTTTGAGAACGGACATGACGTCAGACTCTGGACAAGAGACCCTCATCAGGCAGAAGAAATTACCAGAAACCATACAAATAAACACTACCTTCCAGAATTCACCTTTCCTGAAGGAGTGACGGCTAGCACTAACCTGAAAGAAGTGATATCAGATGCAGATATCATTCTGTTTGTCATTCCGACAAAGGGAATCCGACAGACTGCACAACAGATCAATTCGCTTCTTGACCATCAAGTGACGGTGGTCCATGCTTCAAAAGGACTCGAGGCCGAAACACATAAACGTATATCGACCATACTTGAAGAAGAGATTGAGCCTGACAGGATGACCGGGATTGTAGCCCTGTCCGGTCCCAGCCATGCAGAGGAAGTCGTAGCGAAAGATCTGACGACTATTACGGCCGCCTCTGAAAATATAGAAGCAGCCCGACTGACTCAGAATATATTTTTAAATGATTACTTCAGGGTTTACACAAATGAAGACATCATAGGTGTAGAAATTGGCGCTGCCTTAAAGAATATTATTGCGTTGGGCGCCGGTGTAATCGCGGGTCTGGGTTATGGCGATAATGCCAAGGCTGGTTTAGTCACGCGAGGGCTTGCTGAAATAAGTAGATTAGGTCTGGAGCTTGGTGCGGATCCACTAACATTTATGGGGTTAAGCGGGGTGGGAGATCTCATCGTTACCTGTACGAGCCCGCATTCCAGAAACTGGCGGGCAGGCTATCAGATCGGTAAAGGCAAAAAGGTGGAAACAATTCTTGATGAAATGGGCATGGTTGTTGAAGGAATATCCACCACCAAGGCAGCATATGAACTGGCTCAAGAGTTCAATATTGAAATGCCGATCACGGAGGCTATTTATAACGTCGTTTACAATGACTCTGATGTGAAATATGTTATACTTAATTTAATGAAGCGTGAAGGAAAGTCTGAATAAACTAATGTTGAAAGCGCGTATACTTAAGATAAGAAGGAGTAGAGAACTATGCAGAAAGTAAGAAAAGCCATTATTCCAGCAGCAGGATACGGCACACGGTTTTTACCTGCTACAAAGGCTATGCCTAAAGAAATGATTCCGATCGTGGACAAACCGACGATTCAGTTTATCGTAGAGGAAGCCATCGCATCTGGTATTGAAGATATTCTGATTATTACGGGAAAACTGAAGCGTCCGATCGAAGATCACTTTGATTCAAATCCGGAGTTGGAAGAGAACCTTCGGGCAAAAGGAAAAGACGAACTGCTTGAACTAGTCGAAGAGACAACGGGTCTGAACCTGTATTTCGCCAGACAGGCGTATCCTCTGGGGCTGGGTCATGCGGTCCTTCAGGCGAAAGCTTTTGTAGGGAACGAACCTTTTGTCATCATGCTGGGAGACGACGTCATGGCTGACGAAGTGCCTTTGACTAAGCAGCTGATCGAGGGATATGAGAAGACTCATGCCTCAAACATTGCTGTAATGAAAGTGCCGCATGAAGAAACGTCCAGTTACGGCATCATCGATCCTGAAGCTGAGGCAGGGGAAGGCTTATACAACGTACGCAAGTTTGTTGAAAAACCTGATCCGGATGAAGCCCCTAGTGATTTGGCGATTATCGGCCGTTATCTGATGACTCCGGAGATTTTTGACATTCTTGAAAATCTTGAGCCTGGAAAAGGTGGAGAAATCCAGCTTACGGATGCGATTGACATATTAAACAAAACACAGCGGGTGTTTGCCAAGGAATTCAAAGGTGAGCGTTACGATGTCGGAGACAAGTTCGGCTTCCTGAAAACAACAATTCAATACGGTTTGAAACACCCTCAAGTGAAAGACAACTTGAGGCAATATATTGTGGATCTTGCTAAAGACCTGGAAAATGGAAACGTTGAAAATAAAATGGATGCAGAAGCTCATGAACTTGAGCATGCAAAAGAGTAGAGCAGACAGAAGACGATAGCAGAAGTCAGGCTCCTTTTATAGTGAACAGAAGAGCTGTAGCTGTTTATTATAAGGGGAGTTTTATTTGAATTTGCCCTTTTTACGTCAGGGCAGCCTCTAAATCGAGCATGTAGGAGGAAGGCAATGGAACACTGGTATGAATTTCTTTGAAACACTGTAAGAAGACACACAAATAGAACGCCCTTTTCAG
>NZ_BAAGIQ010000112.1:0-5572 GCF_054658175.1 Alkalibacterium sp. s-m-28 | reverse complement strand
GAGCTATAGGCTCTGCCATGGGAGGGGTGATGGCACACCCTTAAACTTAAGGCTTGAACAAAACAGAAATGGCCTGCGTTCGACAAAGCACTTAAGAATCCCACTGCTTTAGCTGTGGGAGTGTCAACAGCAGCTAACTAGTAGAAGGGGATAAGATTGATGAATATAGCAATTGCAGGATCGGGGGCGCTTGGATGCGGATTCGGATATATGCTTCAGAAAAACGGACAGAACGTGACGCTTCTAGATTATTGGGAAGACCACATTGAAGCAATTAGAGATAACGGACTGACTGTTTCAGTTAATGGTGCGAAAGGTACACTTCCAATGACTATTTCCAGACCGGAAGAAGTATCTGGTGAAATGGATGTTATCTTTGTATTCACGAAGGCGATGGGATTGGAGAAGATGATGACTCAAATCAGTCATCTCATCGGTACAAAAACTAAAATTGTCTGTCTGTTGAATGGATTGGGACACCTTAAAACTCTTGAAGCATTTGTCGACAGACGAAATATAATAATGGGAACGACTGTCTGGACTGCTGGAATTGTTGCCCCAGGTGAAACGCAGCTGAACGGGAATGGTCCAGTTGAGCTGCAGAACAGCCATCCTGAAGAGGAAGAAGCCGCACGTGTCATAGTCAATATACTCAAGGACAGCGGCCTTTTCGGAGAATACAGCAAGAATGTCAAGTACACGACTTGGAGAAAAGCGTGCATCAACGGCACAATGAATGCCCTGTGTGCACTGCTGGATGCATCGCCGTCTATCGATTCCCTGCTCAACGGAATCGTTGACGAATTCGCAGCTGTGGCGAAAGCTCAAGATGATATCGAAATCGACAGAGTTGAAATGATTCACTACCTTAAAGAAGTGGCATCTCGTCTGGGATCGCACTACCCGTCGATGCATCAGGATCTCTTCAACCGACGTCCGACAGAAATTGATTATCTGAACGGTGCAGTAGTGGAGGCAGCCGAAAAGTACGGAATAGAAGCTCCCCATTGCCGCCGAATGACAGATCTGATTCATGCAAAAGAAGCTGTTCTTGGGATTGAAACAGCCAGATAAAGTGTGCAGTTCAGTCGGTCTGATCACGTAGCAACTTACGAAAAGAAAGCGAACGGACTTTCTTTTTAAACCGGATTATGGTATACTATTTACAGAGCACGAGAGACAGCTCTATACTGTAACGGGGTTGTTACGGATTCGACAGGCACAGATTGAGCTTGAGTTGCGTTTCGCAGGTGACGGCTGCGTACCAACGTCACAGTTAAATTAACTGCAAACAATAACAACAATTCTTACGCTTTAGCTGCGTAAAAACAGCTTAGCGTGATCCGACCGGCATCGCCCATGTGCTCGGCACCGGGTCCTATAATAAGTGGGATACGTCTATTCTTTCCGTCTGTAAGAATAGAAAGAGATTAACAGACTAGCGGCGCATGATGCCTGTTTTACGGCTAATGCTTAGCGAATTCTAAGTAGTAAGACTATGAACGTAGATACTTGAGTGCCAATGTGTCTGGACAGGGGTTCGACTCCCCTCAACTCCATAATAGAATACAGGTCAGAAGTGCTGATTAATCAGAGCTTCTGGCCTTTTTGTCGTCTGTATAGCCTTAAATATCCTTTTAGGGAGACGGACTAGACGAAAAAGGATTACTGAGTGTGATTATAAAAAAGAAAAGGAGAGTGGTAATAAAATCAATAAAAGTAAATCAATGGTAACCTTATAATTAGTATTGGGTAAAGATAGGAAAACAAAGGCAATAATAGCTGGTTACATTTATTTAAAAAAGACTTGACAAGAATGGTTTACAATAGTAAACTTATCTTAAACATTTACGTTTACTCATGTAAACAATAAGGGGGGAAAGAGAATGAGTACAATAGTAGTTAACTCTCATATCACAGATGCTGAATGGGAAGTTATGCGTGTAGTCTGGGCGAATGGTCGAGTGACTAGTAAAGAAGTCATCTCCATATTGAAAGAAAAAATGGACTGGAAACAAGCGACAACCAAAACGCTCTTAGGTCGACTCGTGGAAAAAGGCGCACTGAATACAGAGCAAGAAGGTAGAAAATATATTTATTCGGCAAATATCGAAGAGAAAGAAGCGGTAAGAAGTTTTACAAACGATATTTTCGATCGTATTTGTCGGAAGAATGTCGGGAATGTAATAGAGAGTATCATTAAGAATCATACTTTAAGTTTCGATGATATCCAACGGCTAGAAGAAATATTAGAGATGAAAAAAGCTTTCGCAGTAGAAGAAGTTGATTGTCAGTGTGCAGAAGGGCAATGCGATTGCCATTTACATCATCATGGAGAATAAGGAGTGAAAAAATTGGAGAATAAATCATTTGCCATAGAAGGTATGACCTGTGTGTCTTGTGCACAGACAGTAGAAAAAGCAGCAAAAAAGGTTCGTGGGGTCACACAGGCTTCCGTAAACCTAGCAACAGAGAAGTTAAGTATAGAGTACGATGAAGCAACTTTTTCGGTAGAAAATCTACAAAAAGCGGTGGATAATTCAGGGTATGAACTGATTGCCCAAGAGGGAAAGACGCAAACCTTTGCAATTGAAGGGATGACCTGTGCATCCTGTGCACAGACAATTGAAAAAGCTGTCGGAAAGTTGTCGGGCGTAGATAAAGCTTCAGTCAATTTAGCGACAGAAAAAATGCAAGTTTCTTATAACCCGTCAGCAATTTCAGTATCTGATGTGACTGATGCTGTATCCAATAGTGGTTATGCAGCCGTATTAGAGACTACGGATACTCAAGATAATTCACGAGCAGAGAAGCGTGAGAAAAAAGAAAAAAGAATGAAGCAACTTTTAAATCGTTTTGGGATATCCATTATATTTACAATCCCTTTATTAATTATATCCATGGGTCATATGGTCGGTATGCCTCTACCAAATATCGTTGACCCAATGATAAATGCATTTAATTTTTCTCTTTTACAACTTATTCTGACTTTGCCGATAATGGTAGTAAGCTGGGAATATTTCCAGAAGGGATTCAAAAGTTTATTTAAAGGTCACCCAAATATGGATTCCCTGATTGCGCTTGGTACGGCGTCTGCATTTGTTTACAGCCTTGCTGCGACAATCGGGACAGGCATGGGTTACGGCAACTTTGCCGATTTACTTTATTATGAAGTAACTGGAGTTATCTTGGCGCTCCATACATTAGGGCTATTTTTAGAAGAACGCTCAAAGGGGCAAATGTCCTCAGCTATTGAAAAATTAGTTAACTTGGCTCCTAAAACAGCTCGAGTAATACGTAATGGTGTGGAACAAGAGATTACTGTGGACGAAGTCGCTTTAGGAGATGTTATTCGAGTTCGTCCGGGAGAAAGTATGCCTGTAGATGGTGTTGTTGTTGAGGGACGCACTTCAGTCGATGAATCAATGCTGACAGGAGAAAGTATCCCCGTGGAAAAGGAAAGAGGAGACGAGGTTATTGGGGCTAGTATCAATAAAAATGGTTCCATTGATTACCGCGCGACTCGAGTGGGAAGTGATACAACTCTATCTCAAATCATAAAATTAGTAGAAGATGCTCAAGGGTCTAAAGCACCCATTGCTCGAATGGCCGATATCATTACCGGATATTTCGTACCGATTGTTATAGCATTAGCCGTTTTAGCAGGGATTGCTTGGTTAATTGCAGGTCAATCTGGAATATTTGCTTTATCCGTTATCATAACAACCCTTGTCATTGCTTGTCCATGTGCCTTAGGTTTGGCGACTCCAACAAGTATTATGGTTGGAACCGGAAAAGGGGCAGAACATGGTGTCTTGATAAAAAGTGGTGAGGCGTTAGAAACCACTCATAATTTAGACACGATTGTATTTGATAAAACAGGGACACTGACAGAAGGAAAACCTATCGTGACGGATATTTTGGTAACTCCTCTTATTACTAAAGAAAATCTTTTATATTATGCAGCTTCCGGTGAAACAGGTTCTGAACACCCATTAGGCGAAGCCATCATACAGAAATCAAAAGAAAAGAACATGACATTAGCTAAACCAGATCATTTTGAAGCGATTCCTGGACACGGGATTCGAGTTGAAATTGAGGGCAAAGATATGTACATTGGAAACCGTAAACTGATGCTAGAGCAGAAAATTGATTTATCAAGCATGGAAAAAGAATCCGATCGTTTAGCAGACGAAGGAAAAACACCGATGTATCTCTCTGTTGATGGAGAACTAGCTGGAATTATCGCAGTAGCTGATACACTCAAGGAAAATAGTATGAAGGCTGTTAAAGAACTTAGAAGACGCGGTGTTGAAGTAATCATGATTACTGGAGATAACAAACGTACAGCCAAAGCGATTGCTAAGCAGGTGGGTATTGACCATGTATTAAGTGAAGTATTACCTGAAGATAAAGCAGAAGAAGTCAAAAAACTACAAGAAACAGGCAAGAAGGTAGCGATGGTTGGAGACGGCATTAACGATGCACCCGCATTAGCTCAAGCAGATATCGGAATTGCAGTTGGGTCAGGTACGGACGTGGCGATAGAATCAGCTGATATTGTCCTAATGCGTAACGATTTAACGGCTGTATTGACTGCGATTGATTTAAGTCATACAACGCTACGAAACATTAAACAAAACTTGTTCTGGGCTTTTGCTTACAACCTTGTAGGTATTCCAGTTGCGATGGGTCTCTTGTATATTTTTGGCGGACCATTGATGAGTCCAATGTTTGCGGCAGTCGCCATGAGTTTCAGTTCGGTGTCGGTCTTGCTCAATGCTTTACGGTTAAGACGATTCAAACCAGCAGTTGTTTAGAAAACACGTAGCTTATCTGGGATTTAAACTTCTTCCTATTCTAATAATAGGAGAAGATAAAAAATAAAAAGGGGAATAGAATAATGAAAAAAGAAGTCTTATTAGATGGCGTAAAATGTGCAGGTTGTGCCAATACAGTGCAAGAAAAATTTTCAGCTATTGAAGGGGTTGAATCTGTAGAGGTTGATTTAGCGACTAAAAAAGCAGTACTTGAAAGTCAAACAGAGATTGATACCGAAACGCTCAATGCTGCTTTAGCAGAAACTAACTATTCAGTATTAAGTGCATAAAGTACGAATACCATTTATTCATAGATAGTAGATAGAGATAAAGTATAGAACCCTTTTCATGATAATTATATGCAGTGTTAGATGAGAGGGTTCTAAAACTTTAAAGTCAGCCTCTAATCTAATAAGGAGGAATTAAAAATGAGTAATAACAAAAAACATTCGTCACATAGTCATCATAATCACGGCGGCATGAATCAATCAAAACACGACCATAATGAAATGGAACATCACGGGGGGCATCACGATCATCATGCTGGTCATGACCACAGTGGGCATGGCGGGCACGATCATCACCACCATGGAGATTTCAAGGAACTCTTTTTAAAGTCATTGCCGGAACTGTCAAATTTTTTATGAAAACTAAAAATTAAAGGTGGTGAAGGCCCACTGACTATACCAATCGGAGCCGCATTTGCCCTTGACAAACACTTGAATGGTTTCAGTTAAGGTCACAAGGGTGAC
>NZ_BAAGIQ010000111.1:0-5658 GCF_054658175.1 Alkalibacterium sp. s-m-28 | reverse complement strand
TTCGGCAAGAATGTGGTTTAAAAAATACCCTGAAACGAAAGAGCAGTTGTGGGGAGGACACTTATGGTCAGGTAGCTACTTTATGTCTACATTAGGGAATGTATCAAAACATATTGTTAAAGAATATATTGAAAACCAATTAACAGAATATAATGCGGGTCGCCCAAGACGCTAATTCACCTCGTCACTGAAGTAACGAGTTCTCTTAGCTGACAACCCGTATAGAGGTTTTGTTTCTCTTTCCTGGACAGGATCATGCGTTTATTCAATGCTTCCATTACTAATAAGGCCTGTGGTTTTCGTCTAATGATATGCTCCATGCTTCTTGCCTCCGCCTCTTAAGTCTCTCTATACTAATCATTGTCCTTTTATCTCAAAAATCATGAAATTAATAGGAAATATTTAAAAAAGATGATTTAGAAAGAATCTGGTTGCCCAGATTCTACATTCTTAAGAGCCCTTCAGACTTGATTCTGATTTGAAGACCAGCTAACTGCAGTTCAGCTGGAAGAGCAAGACGGAAAATGCTCTTATCGAGCATTATACTTTCATTTCAATCAATACTATCTTAGTTGAAGTACAGCTACATGCAATCTACTTGTAGTTCATACTATCTATGAAACCTAAAATAAAGCTAGAACCCTTTTAGCAGCAGTAACTTTTGTCTTTCATTTTTAAAATAGAACTAGAGAGGCTCTAGTTCTACCTTATGGTTCACCGACAAAATAAACTATAAGTAAAATCGATCTAACGACAGTTTAAATAACTCACTCATGCATAATATGCCATTACACATTAGCTACTTACATCTATGAAAGTCTTCATACCCTTAAAATACAACTAGAACCCAAGCCAAAGAAGCCTCCCCCCCATTTTGACCCCTCATTCCTGCTAAAAGCACCTCAAAAAGAAAAAAGCCGATCTCAATGATCGGCTTTACCTCTCTTCCTCATGATGAACAGTTTAACTATCTCCTATCAATTATATAGGATTTAAAAATCCTTGAAATCGAACCCTCTGATACAGATATACTCCATGAAGTCTTTATCTCATATAATTAGGCTGCTTTCTTCCTCAAGCTATTGTGCGTGTGCATTCGGACCATGATCCATAAAACGACAAAGTTAAACAGGTTAATGCCAAGAGAAAAGATAAACGCAGGAATATAAGACCCTGTAAAGTCGAAGATGTATCCGACCAATGAGATCGAAAATGCTCCACCTAAACTTGTCGCAAACGCAAGGATCGGGTATAGTCTGACAAAGTGATACCGTCCGAAAAATTCTTTGGTCAGCAGGGTCACACTAACTGACGGAATCGAGAAGATGGCGCCGTACAGAAATGCAGCCCCGTAAAGCAGCCAGGCGCTCTCAAATATGACGAGAAGAATACTCGCTCCGCCGACGATAGCTACCATGCTCAACGTACTTTTGATTGGGCCGACAAAATCACTGAGGTAACCCATACCCAGCTTGAATCCGATACTGCTGATCATGGCGAATGACAGCATCGTTGCGCCCACTTCGCTAGTCATACCGAGTGTTCCCGAAAAACCTGGGAAGTGCTGCGGCACACCGATAAGCATCGTCTGAAGCAAAGTAAATGTAAACATCAATGCAAACAAGGCTCCGTTCACTCCGACTTGCTCTTCACGCTTGATCATCTTCTTCTCTTTCGTAGAAGCCTGATCAGTATGTTCTAATGCCCCATAAGGTAAGTAACCTGATTCTTTAGGATCCAGTGTATAAGGAATAAGTAATGCTGGCAAAGTAAAGGCGATAATCAGCAGGCCCATAATCTGGTAAGACTGTTCCCATCCGATCGATTCAATCAGTCTGGTAAAAACCGGAGAAAACACCGCACCTCCCACACTACTGAAACTTAACACAATACTCATGACCAGTCCGTGCTTCTGTTCGAACCATTCGTTGACGACGATCGTTACCGGAACCCATGCCAGCAAGCCAGATCCAATTCCTCTTAAAGTTCCCAAGATATTGAAGACCAGAATCGATTCAGAAAATCCTAGGAGGATATTCGATACACCAGCCAGCAATACGCCAAACAATATCACCAGCTTGAAGGGATACTTTCTGATTAAAACACCTGCATACAAAGACATGATGGCCTTCGTGAACAAGGTCAGTGTGTTGTGCATCGCAACCGATCCTCTATAGACTCCTAGACTGTCAGCTATCGGTGTAATGAATACCCCATTTGACATTACCGGCAGACCGATGGCACTAATCGTGATACCACATAAAGTCAGGACTACGAGCCAATGTTTCATACTTCTATTCTTCACACTATCATTCCTTAATCCGAATTTTTTCATATAAATCAGTATACGCCCTTTGTTCGGTGAATAACAGATGACTCGACCATGTAAACGATTTAACATATAGGAAAGTAAGAATTGATAATCTACAAAAAAGAATGCCTATATTCGCAGGCATTCCAGTTAGTTATTTGTTTGATTACTTACGATTAAAATCCAGTTGACTGGAGGACCGTTCGTTCCACTCCCAGCGCCGTCCTGTCAGAATGATATCGGCTATCCTGTCACTGGCATAGCCATCACCATACGGATTAAAGGCCTTGCTCATTTTATTGTACAAAGCCAGCCTATCACGATGGGCACTGGAACCACTCCTTGAAAATAATGAGTATTTAAGGGGACGTCCTGCATACTTCAGTATAGATAAGACAAGTCACATGACGTCGATAATCCCACCCTTGGTTTATCCTTATCTATTATACCCCTGACTGTAGCTAAATCAATCATTTATTTCTTCAGAATTTTGTGGTCGTAAATTGACTATAACAAGCTCCGGCCGATTATTGATACGCAGTGGAAATATACTGTTTCCTAGTCCCCTGCTGACAATCATCTGTGTTCCGTCTTCAACATACTGCCCACTGGTGTATTCAGGCAAAAACCCTTGCGATGGCGCAAAGAGCCCATTGATGAATGGCAGACGAATCTGCCCCCCATGCGCATGTCCGGTCAGAGCCAGATCCACATCTGCAGCCGCATAAACCGACATTAATTCAGCTCGATGTGAAAGGAGCAGATTGAACTCAGTCCCAGCTTCTTCAATCAGGTCTTCAATCCTCTCTTGTATCAGCAAATCTTCAGAGCCGGCTTCTATAATATCATCCAGAAACAGGAAAAGTGGGTCTTCGATTCCAATAAGCCCGATTTCCTGTCCTTCGATTTCCAATCTTTCATAAGAGTTATCTAAGTCAATAACACCAATGCGATCGATTTCTCTCTGAAGCTCAGGGTACACGCCTGAAGCCATTTCATGATTACCAGTAACGAAATAGACTGGCGCTATTTCCAGCATCTCTTCCATCGCCTGAACGGCTACTGGAATATTGGTACGGTTTCTATCTATCACATCACCTGTCACTACAATAATGTCAGGATCCTGTTCTTCAAGCTCAGCCGTCAGTCGCCCGTTGAATTCTTTATTGTGCAGATCTGATACTTGTGCAATCTTATATCCTTCAAAGGATTCAGGAATGTCCTCGTGTTCAAAGTCGTATATAGACAGTTCAATTGCATTATTCTGATAATACAAGTAACCTGCTGTCATAATGATTAATAATAGAATGGTACTGTAACTTATAATCTTTTTAGAATTCAATGCTTGTGCTCCTTGGAATATGAGTATAGTGGCTTGTTTGATTCGATGAACGGGAAAAGCAGTAGTTATGATTTATACTATACTCCAATTCTCAACAAAAAAATAGAGTCATAATCTTACACTATTGTGATTATTCCATGAATGCCTCATAACTAGGTTTTATGAGGCATTCATCTTCTAATTCCGGTGACGAACACCTCATAAAATGGATATATGAAACATTGGTAATAATTAAAACTGACGAATGCTCCATAACTTAAACTTATGAGGCATTCAGCCTTCTTTTGAGAAACTAAGACAAACAGATTAGTCTTTTTTTACTATTCACTCCTTGTATATAAAAAAGACACCGCAACGGTGTCTTTTCTAATCACCTTTATTATCCTTTGTACTTCAAATTCTCAGGCCAGAACTCGTTCACTTCCTGACGCTTTCGCCCCTACTTAAAAAGGCATCTTTTCCGGAACTCTTTTTTGAATCGACCTCAAGTACTCCTTCTTCATAGAGCTCTTCGACATTCTGAATGATTTCTCCGTCTGGAAAGGCTGTCTTGAGTTCAGCAATTTTTCCGTTGATTCCTTCTCCACTTTTGTAAATAGTGACGATACGGCCTCTTATGATATCTTCTGCTAAAACACATTACTCCTGTTCCTTTAGTCTGCTGTAAGTATACCAACACGAAAAAGCGGATTCAAAACATATTGTTTTGGTAATTATCCAAAGACAATGTTAACTGACACCGCTTTTTGTTTCTATTTAGGCTTGAGTCTATCCAAGTTACTTTCGTAGAAATCGAGGATTGGACCAGGCATGTCTCTAACTTCACCACTCCAAGGGAACATACTGACCGGTCCTGGGCTGAATTCAACTTCTGTCACTACATGGTTCTCAGGAGTCGGGGCTTCAGTAATGTCTTCCAGTATCATATCAACGCCTGCATAGTTAAGTCCTGGTATAGCTTTGACTGCCTGAAGAGCCAGTTTCTCAAATTCAGGATGAACAGTATCTGTAAAATCGATCCCTTCCCCTCCACTTGAAATATTCGATTCATCTCTCAGGATGACTTTTTCATCACGTTCTGGAATGGTATCGAGCGAGCGTCCTTCTCTGGTCAGACGAGTCAGTTTCTCGATATCAGTTGGAATAAGAAAGTTCTTAAGATCACGGTCTTTTAACCGCTCCTTGTTTTTAGCTTCGATCAGTTCGAGAACCGTATGCGTGCCGTCACCTACTACATTAGCCCGTGCGCGCTGGCTGGTCGCGATGACTCTACCATCAACCACAACGTATCTGAAGTCCTCACCAATAAAATGCTTCTCTACATGAACGGATGTCTGGTTGTCATCTACAATATTTTCAAGTTTACTTAACGCTTCTTTCAGTTCTGATTTACTGGAAAGGTTCATAAAGACACCTTGACCGCGTGCCAGTCCGTTTGGTTTCAATACGACCGGGTAACTGATGGACTCAGCAAATGAAACAATCTCTTCCTGTATACTTATTGGCAGGTAAGTCGATTGAGGCACAGCGAGTCCAGCCGCTTTAAGAAGTGTACGGGTAACATGCTTGTCATCCACAACAGTGTTTAAGGCTGCGGATGATAATGGGCCGTTCATATCCTTGAATAATACAACTATTCCCTGAATCGATATTAGAGTAGTATCAAAGGTTAGGCGTTTTACCTCGTAGCCCCGACGACGAGCTTCTTCTTCCATCAGTCTGGATTTCAATCCTTCTCTTCGCTCGAATTCTGACATATCATCTTCTGATATGATATCTATTTTACTGATTTCTTCCTGCATTTATTGATCCTCCCCATGAACTTCATTCATACTTTTATTATATTATCAGTGTATCACGGGGTTAGGTTAAACCAGTTAGTGAACTACCCACCACTTAAATCCTCCGGATTTTGAAGTGGGGGCTTCCTACGAACTCCATTCTTGTCTGCACAGGTTTCATGCAGACAGAGGAATCGGATATGGGTAGGCTCAAAAGGCAGTCC
>NZ_BAAGIQ010000110.1:0-5687 GCF_054658175.1 Alkalibacterium sp. s-m-28 | reverse complement strand
CCGGAACTCTTCAAGCCATTTTTAAAAGAAAATCAGCTGAATCAAATATCAAAAGCGGCATAATAATCGGTACCAAGTCAATGACACCAAGGGTCAAAGGCTATTTTTTAACTGCAAAACTTGAGTAAATAACAATACTTAATTTTATTGGAGGAATTTTATTATGAAGAAGTTTTCAGTTTGTATTGCAGGTGGAGGAAGTACATTTACACCGGGAATTGTATTAATGTTATTGGATAATTTAGATAAATTTCCTATTCGTACGATTAAGTTTTATGATAATGATGGAGAGCGCCAAAAGGTGATTGCCGATGCTTGTGAGATTATGTTAAAAGAACAAGCGCCTGATATTGATTTTGTTGCTTCTACTGATCCTGAGATTGCCTTTACTGACATTGATTTTGTCATGGCACATATTCGTGTAGGAAAATATGCAATGCGTGAAAAGGATGAGAAGATTCCACTGAAATATGGCGTAGTTGGACAAGAAACATGCGGACCTGGTGGAATTGCATACGGAATGCGTTCTATCGGTGGAGTATTGGAACTTATTGAATTTATGGAAAAATACTCTCCTAATGCATGGATGTTGAATTACTCCAATCCTGCTGCAATTGTTGCGGAGGCTTGTCGTTTATTAAAACCAGACTCGAAGGTAATCAATATCTGTGATATGCCAATTGGTATTGAAGAGCGTATGGCACAAGGATTAGGTTTAAAATCACGAAAAGATATGGTTGTACGTTACTTTGGTTTAAATCACTTTGGATGGTGGACAGACATTCGCGATAAAGATGGTAATGATTTAATGCCTCGTTTAAAAGAACATGTAGCGAAATATGGCTATGGACCTTCCCCTGAGATGCTTGAGGCTGCAGGTGAATCTCAGCATGATGATGAAAGCTGGAAGCGTACGTTTGGTGTAGTAAAAGAGTTCTATCCGCTATCACCTGATATGTTGCCTAATACCTACTTAAAATATTACTTCATGGCTGATGAAGTGGTGGCACATACAGATCCTAGTTATACTCGGGCAAACATGGTAATGGATGGTCGTGAGAAACATGTCTTTGGTGAATGTCAAAAAATTGTAGAAAAAGGGAATTCAGAGGGGACTACACTAGAAATTGATGAGCACGCATCTTACATTGTAGATTTAGCCCGTGCGATTGCCCACAATACGAACGAGCGTATGCTATTGATTGTAGAGAATAAAGGTGCGATTGCAAACTTTGAGCCAACTGCAATGGTAGAAGTTCCTTGTATCTTAGGAAGTAACGGTGCGGAACCAATTACACAAGGAGAAATTCCACGTTTCCAAAAAGGATTAATGGAGCAACAGGTAGCTGTAGAGAAACTTGTGGCAGAAGCATGGTCAGAGAAGTCGTACACAAAACTATGGCAGGCAATTACCCTATCTAAAACTGTACCAAGTGCAAAAGTAGCAAAACAAATCCTAGATGATTTAATTGAAGCAAATAAAGATTTCTGGCCAGAGTTGGGATAACAGTTATTTATCTTAAATTTTGGAAAATGGAAGGGTTCAGTCCTTATTTCTCGCAAATGGGAACTGAACCCTCTTAAAGGTAAAGGATTTAAAGAAAGGGAATGATTTATTGTCATCCTATTGTTAAGTGTTCCTACTAAAAAGATGTTGAGCATGGGAGAGATAGAAAATGTTAGGATTATTTAAAAAGAAGCAAAAAGAAGAGGTTGTAGTAGCACCATTGACAGGGAAAGTAATTCCATTATCAGAAGTACCAGATCCAGTCTTTGCACAAAAAATGATGGGAGATGGTCTAGGGATTATTCCAACAGAGGGTGTCTTAGTATCACCAGTTGAGGGAAAAGTAATTCAAGTGTTTTCGACAAAACATGCGGTAGGAATTCAGTCAGATTTTGGAGCAGAAATTTTAATTCACATTGGACTTGAAACAGTGAATATGAACGGTGAAGGATTTGAGACATTTGTGAAAGAGGGGGACACGATAAAAATTGGACAAAAATTAATAACTTTTGATTTGGAGTTAATCGATGAAAAGGCAACAAGTACAGTAACACTAGTAGTTATTACAAACGGTGATCAAATAGAAATTGTCCGCAAAGATGAATGCCAAGAAGTGCAGGCAGGTAATCATACAGTCATGACACTAGAAAAGAAGTGATGTAGCAAAAAAGCTGTGAGATAGAATTGTTTTTTCTCACAGCTTTTTTGAATTTCTAGGAATCGATATTAGTAGTCCCACTTCCTACATTCCGTTTCCACTGAACCATTGACCGCAAAAATATTAACTTTATTATCATCATTAGTTGGAAAAATCCGTGATGTCATCACAAATTCGCCATCATTGATGAAAATTTCAATGGAGGAAGTATCCATAAAGATACGCAGTTTTAAGCTTTCCCCGTCATAGGGAACCTGACGTGTCGTTCCATAATCTACTGCAACTTCCATACCAGACTCACTTCGATCTAAAATGATTTTTTTGTTGACTGTATCGTATTTCAGGATGGTCTGTTCACCATTACCTGCTCGTAACTGCAATCCTACTTCTTGTGCGTGAATATGAGTAAATTCACATTCTAGCTCATGTTGAACGCCTGCCCCTAACTCAACAACATTATTATCCACTATGGAAGAAAGGTGTTGTTCTTCTTTTCTTAAATTTTCAAGTTCTGAAACAGGAACTTGGTGGAGGCGATTGTTGACGATTTTAAGCTCTCGTGGCAATGTTAAGCAGTGAGCCCAACCATTTTTGTCAGTAGGATAGTCGATGTCAGGCAAGCCCATCCATCCGACAATGATTCGACGACCTTTGTCATCCTCAAATGATTGGGGCGCATAAAAATCAAAGCCATTGTCTAGTTCATTGAATTCCCCGTGAGAAAATGTGTGTGTTTGTAAATCTAGTGTGCCTCCGATAAGAAAACCTGTTTGATAAATATTTTGATATTTATCTTCTGTCGGTTCCAATCCTTGTGGTGAAAACACTAGAACACCTTTACCATCTAGCTCAAAGTAATCTGGACATTCCCACATATAGCCGAAATGATCTAATTCTGTCTTGATTTCACCAAGGAAAGTCCACTCCATTGCGTTAGTTGAACAGTAAAGAACCGTGCATCCAGTTTCATTTTGTCGTTGCGCCCCGATAATTGCATAGTAAATTCCGTCTTGTTCCCAAACTTTCGGGTCACGGAAATGTTCCGTATAACCTTCAGGCACATCTTTTATGACTGGTTCCAATAATTTTTCAATCTGTCCATCTGGCTTCATAATAGCGATGGCTTGCATCGGGTGACGTACCATATTTTCATCCCTGTGGTTGCCAGTATACATTAAATAAAGATCACCATCATGCTCAAAACCACTTCCTGAATATGCACCGTAATTTTCATAATATTGATCTGGTGTAATTCCAATTCCGAGATCTTGCCAGTTAATAAGGTCCGTTGATTTAAGATGATACCAATATTTAAGCCCATGAACTGGTCCAAGTGGAAACCATTGATAAAAGATATGGTACTCTCCTTGGTAAAATGCTAGTCCGTTGGGATCGTTTAAAAGCCCCGTTTTCGGTTGAATATGAAATGTTTGTCGCCAAGGACATTGAGCAACTTGTTTTTCTAACAGGGTTAATTCATCTATTGTTGCATCTTCTAGCTTTCGACACTTCTGTTCTCTTGTCCACTCCATATAAGTTGCTCCCTTTCAATAAAAGTTTAAGTTTTTCGGAGGGGTGTGTGAAATGGGCGCTTTTTGCCCGATTCACACACCCCTCCGAAAAATTCTATTTGTTTAACATTTTGTCAGAGTAACCAAATAACCATGTAAGAATAAATCCTGAAGCAATTGAGATAAGCATGACAAGGATATACAAGAATAATTGGCCATCTAGGTATAACAGCATTCCCGGAATTAAAGTGATTCCTATTCCAGTTGCTTGTAATCCGAATAAAGCAGCTAATAATCCACCGATTGCTCCACCAATTAATCCTAAAACAAACGGTTTAACATAACGTAAGTTTACTCCGAAAATAGCTGGTTCTGTAATTCCTAATAATACGGAAATAAATGATGAAACAGATAATGCTTTTAATTTTTTCGATTTTGTCTTTAATCCTACTGCTAATGCAGCTCCACCTTGAGCAGCCATAGCGGCAGAAATAATTGGGTTAAATACATTGACACCTGTGTCAGCTGTATTTTGCAAGACTTTTCTACACAACATTGCAGCGATAAACTACACAATTTTGCACCTGAAAGATTCTTTTAGTTATTTGTGTGTCAAGGACAGTATAAAATTGTAGGTTTTTGACAGAATAAAAATGTAGGTTTTTGACAGTCTAATTTAGAAGTCCATTTATATTTTCCCTTTCATACGATATGATTTTCCAGTAATCTTGAAGACTTTAACATGGTGAACCAGGCGATCAAGAATAGCGGCGGCTATTTCAGAATTCTGAAATAGCTCCCCCCATCGAGATAAGATAATATTTGTCGTAATCATTGTTGATTTTTTTTCGTAACGCATCGTTAATAGTTGAAAGAAGAGGTTAGCTTCAACTTTTTGAATTGGTAAATAACCTATTTCATCAATGATCAAAAGATCATATTTGGCATATCGTTTCAGAACACGATCGACGGTCCCTTTTTCAAAGGCAGAACGAAGACGTAAAAGTAATTCATGACAACTGATAAACAGCGTACGGTAGCCTTGATGACATGCTTCAATGCCTAATGCAATGACAAGGTGTGTTTTCCCTACACCAGGGTTTCCAATGAAAACTAAGTTTTCTTTTTTCTCCATAAAAGCCATATGTTTCAAGTCTAGAATCTCTTTTTTGTTAACGCTTGGTTGAAAGTTGAAATCAAATTCTTCAAGTGATGTCCGTTTGGGAAAGTGTGCGCGCTGGATGACACGTTCCACAGTCTGATTCGTTTGAAAGTCTAATTCTTGATTAGTTAATTCTAGAAGAGCTTCTGTTAAAGAAAGCTCATCCCGATTGGCAATTTCAATATAGTTTGGCACATATTCTCTCATATGTTTTAAATTCAAGGCCTCTAGATTATTTAATAGATTTTGATAGTTACTGCTCATTCGAAGGCACCTCCAGTAAATCATATTGCTTTAAACTTCGTTTAATATGTTCTTGGATGTCATCTTCTTCTTTGTGGCTCATGACATCTGATTTAAGTATCTGAACCAAATCTTCTTGGTTATAGTTCAATCTTTTTGTGGTAAGTGGGTGCGAACGAATCTGTTCTCCGTTATAATAAATGTGCACGTGCTCTTCGTTTTCGGAAAGATCCAAGTCAACTTCTTTTCCGATATAACGAGGGTCTACAGAGTACCTACATTTGCGGAAAATGACCATTGCTTCCTTTGTGACTTTACGGCGAATAGAGTCTTCAAAATAAGGATTTAACAAGTCATCTTTTAGCTTATGGAGGTGCTCTTTTTCATTAATTTTCCAAAGTATATCAGGAATCTCGTCCGTTGCTTGAGACACTTCCGAATTTAATTCATCACAAAGTTCGTCAACGATTCGAATGAGGTCTGTCGAATCATAAAATTCATGATTGTAAACCCGTAACCGGTCCATTGTTCTAGCGAGAGCTTCTACGCTGCCTTTTGTTTGGGGGCGAAAAGGGCGACAGACCATTGTTCTGAACCCTGCATCTT
>NZ_BAAGIQ010000109.1:0-5717 GCF_054658175.1 Alkalibacterium sp. s-m-28 | reverse complement strand
ATTTCTTCCCATGTCAACGCTCTCCTTTGAACTCATATAGTTGGGTTCATTATACAATAAAGAACCCTATAAAATAGAGAACGAATAAGGGTTTTTTATCCGTGTCTATTCTATAGGGTCCAGTTTAATTTGAGGGACGGGTTTTTTCTTACCTTACATGAGAGAATAATGTAAATATACCAGGCTGTATGAAGCAAAGTAAACGAAACAATCAATTCGATAATGTTGGTAAAAATATAAGTCCGCTCTGTAGCCTGGTTCAGTGTATACAGAAAGCCCGGAGTGGCTATCAGGACAACAAAGAAATTCATGACGAACAAATAGATCATGTCTGTAATAAATTCGCTTAATGAATAATTGAATTTAATATCCATCAGACCGAAGATGATCAGTTCAATAACCATGATCCCTGTTACCATTGTCATGATAAATCTGAAATCAAAATCGAACGCACTGAGTATAATCCCGGCCAGAAATAACGGTAATTCCACAAGCATCTTGTACCGGCGGCGTTTATCCTTTTCTGTCAACTCACTGTATTTTAACAATTCTCTCACCCCTTTCTCATTGTACAGCATTACATTACTAATTTCTACAGGAATACGTGTAAAGTAGCAAATCTTTCTACTTTACACGATTGCCGTTACAAGAGCGTATATACTGTAGTTATTTTATATGCAAATTAAACAGAGGAATCTCCTATTGAACTTTGATCATGATTAAATGACCGATCAAACAAAAAAGGATTGTCCAGTATACAGCTGGACATTCCCTTATTCTCACTACTTATTGTACTTTTTTATAATCAGGCATCTCTTTGCTTTCTTGCTTTCTTATTACTCTGCATGATATTCCAGGACCGCTTGATTGTACCCAGTATGTTGGTGTCAGAATAAACCAGGACATTGGAGCGGTAAAAGGCAAGAGCCACAGCAGAAATCAATGCTGCAAACCCGACCGTTCCTACAACGGACAGCCAGATTCCACTTGTCGCGACAGTCCCTGATGCGATCCTGAACGGCATCACGAAAGGCGTAAACAATGGAATATATGAGAATACGACGGCCAATGTATTTTCAGGAGATGTGAAAGCAAATAATCCGACATAGAATCCGGCAAGAGCGATAAAGACTATCGGAGTGACAGCTTTATTCACGTCTTCCATCTTAGTAGCCAGCGAGCCGAAGAAGGCTGCGAGTATGACATATATCAGCACTCCTGCTACAAAGAATATAAGTGTATAGCCCAGCAGTTCCTGAAGCATGCCCATAATATCCATCTCACCTATCAGTCCCTGTACAAAATCAGTGTCTCTGAAGTACAGATAGGCTGCAAATCCTACAGCTGCATAAATCGCGATCTGAGTCAGCATCACCATGATGACCCCAACCAGCTTGCCGAAGAAATGGTTGGTTGCTGTCGCACTGGACAAGATGATTTCCATGATACGTGTGCCTTTTTCGTTGGCCACTTCTTCAGCTATGATTCCGGAATATGTCATGATGAAAGCCATTATAGCAATACTGACCGCATAAGCGCTCCATTCCTGGATCATTCTATCGGTTGTGTCTTCTTCTGTCAGTGCCCCTTCTTCGATACTGACGACTGTTTCTTCTACTTGAACAGCCTCTGTCAGAGACATGACCTCTTCAGGAGCCAGCTCAAGATCATTCGCTCTAAGCATCGTCTGATAGTTTGTCAGCACTTCAGTAATGATTGGTATCTGATTAGACAGCTCGTTTGCATGGACGATTTCTGCCTGAAGGGTTTGTGCTTCAGTATTGATGACCATATATCCTTCGATATCCTCAGCAGTCAGGGCTGTTTCAGCTTCCTCTTCAGTCGTAATGTCTCCAGCAATCTCAAAATTCCATTCTTCATCTGAAAACAGCTCCTGAAGAGCCGGATCATCTGTTACGACAGCAATCGGTGTTGGCTCAGCGTTTTGAGCTTCCTGTGAAAAGTAGTAGGTCATCCCGGCGATAAAACCAATAATGATCAGCGGAATGAGAACCATGACGATAAACCCGAATGATTTAATATTTTTCTTGTATACTTCTTTAGTAATGACCCAGAATTTATTCATTTCGCTCACCTGCCATTCGTTTAAAAATCTCTTCTAAAGTTGGAGGTTGCTGGCTGAACGTCGGGATATAGCCGTTTCGTGTTGCTGCCTCAAAAATAGCCTTTCCTTCTTCAGCCTGAGTCAGATAGACAATATCGATCCCGTCTCTGTTTTTCTCCACCCGCTGTACACCCGGGAATTCCAGAAGAGCTTCTTTGCTTAGATCAGACTCTAAAAACAGCTTCGTCCGTCCAAACTGTTCGCGAATATCACGAACCGCCCCATTAAGTACCTGTTTTCCATTTTTCAGCATGATCAGGCTGTCACAGAGATCTTCCACATTGTTCATATTATGGCTGGAAAATATGATACGTGCGCCTTTACTCTGAGCTTCTCTTATCCCTTCTTCGAGGAGTTCTGCATTGACCGGATCTAATCCGCTGAACGGTTCATCAAGAATAATCAGTTCCGGTTCATGAATCAGGGTACAAATCAGCTGGACTTTCTGCTGATTCCCTTTTGACAGAGTTTTTACTTTATCTGTCTTTTTCCCTTTTACGTCGAACTTTTTCAACCAGTCATCAATCAGAGGACTGATCTCGCTTTTCTTCTTCCCTCTCAGCTGTGCAAAATAAAGAATCTGATTCTCAATCGATACTTTAGGATACAGCCCTCTTTCTTCTGGAAGATACCCTATTTTATTGAAGATCTTTTTCGACAGACGCTTATTTTCCCAAAGCACTTCACCCTGGTCTGCTGTCAGCAGGTCCAGTATGATTCGGAAGGTCGTCGTTTTTCCTGCACCGTTCTGACCGATCAGACCCATGATGTCTCCGGGACGAATCGTAAAACTGACATCTTCCACAGCGGTCAGATCACCGAACGTCTTACGCAGATTTTTCACCTCTAACATATTGTCTCCTTCTTTCTCTATATTATGTACTCTCATAGAATAATGATTATCTGCAGTATACCGTTTTAGGTGAAAATAAACATCAGACCTCCGGACCATTTTTCACATTTTATTCATCCTTTATTCATGAAAAAAGAGAATACCGAGGCATTCTCTTTTTGTTAATCTTATCCTTCAATTATCTTGATATAAACGTGCCGTGTTCTCGGACCGTCAAACTCGGTAAAGTAGACACTCTGCCAGGTGCCGAAAACGAGCTTGCCATTCTCAATAATCAAGGTCTCACTGGCTCCCACAAGCGAGGATTTAATGTGCCCATCAGAGTTCCCTTCCGCATGAACAAAGTAGTCATGATCAGGAAAGGTATCATCCAGCACGCGTTTCAGATCTGTCCGGACATCCGGATCAGCATTCTCGTTGATCGTGATCCCGCCTGTTGTATGCGGGCAGTAAACCACCATGATGCCGTTCTCGACCTGACTGTCTTCTAGCGCTTCATTCAAATAACGGTCGATCATAACAAATTCCTGCTTATGATGTGTATCAATCGTAATTTGTTTCAAATAGCTCATTGATAACCCTCCATTTGTTTGATTTTTCCGTCGGATAATTATATGGTAATTAGACTTTTTCTATCCATCCTTCAGGAGCCTCTACATCTCCAAACTGGATCCCGACCAGTTCATTATAGAGTCGCTTAGTAACGGGACCGACTTCTGTTTCAGAATAAAACACATGGAAATCATCCTCTACCTGAAGTCCACCAATTGGAGCAATAACTGCAGCCGTTCCACACGCACCAGCTTCTTTGAACTGATCGATATCCCTGATGAATACGTCTCCTTCAAGCGTGTCAAGATTCAATCTGTTTTCAGCAAGCCAAAGTAACGAGTACTTGGTTATGCTGGGCAGTATGGATGGTGACTTGGGTGTGACAAATACATCATCTTTGGTGATTCCGAAAAAGTTGGCTGCTCCGACTTCTTCTATTTTAGTATGTGTTTCCGGATCCAGATAAACCGCATCACTGAAGGAGCGTGACTTGGCTTCTTTTCCAGGAAGGAGGCTGGCCGCGTAGTTCCCGCCGACTTTAGCTGCTCCTGTTCCTTTCGGTGCCGCACGGTCATAGCCGCTTACGACAAAGTTGGACGGTTTCATCCCGCCTTTGAAATAAGATCCGACTGGCATGGCAAATATTGAAAAAATATACTCATCGGCAGATTTTATCCCAATATTGTCGCCTACCCCGATCATGTAAGGACGCAGATATAAAGAGCTGCCCGTCCCATATGGGGGTACCCATTCTTCATTAGCACGGACAACTTTTTTTACCGCCTCCACAAACTTGTCTTCCGGATAAACAGCCATAAGTAGACGTTCACAACTTTTCTTCATTCGAATGGCGTTTTCATACGGCCTGAATAAATTAATGGACCCATCTTCAGTCCTGTAAGCTTTCATACCTTCAAAACACTGCTGACCATAATGCAGGGCAGTGGATCCTTCAGAAATGTGAAGGCGATTGTCAGTCGTCAGTTCCCCTTCATCCCATTCCCCATCTTTGTATCGAGAGATAAAGCGATAGTCTGTCTTAATATATGAGAATCCAAGGTTTTCCCAATCTAAATCTTTTGTCATACATCTTCCCCTTTTCATGTCCCCCTAGTTACCTTTTTATTATACCAAAAAAATGACAAAATTTTAATGTTTCAGTCCATCCCTTTTTCTTCTGACCAGCTCGCTCATGATGAATGAAAATATGCTACACTGATAGTAAATCAACTATAAAGGATGACGCGTATGAAATTAGGATGTATCGGATTCGGAAATATGGCTCAGGCCATTGTAAAAGGACTACTGAAGAAGGAACTGATTCAAAGAGACGATCTGATTGTTTCGACTTATTCTCCGGAATCACTCAAAAAAATCGAAGAAAACTGGCAGATCAGTGTGACTCATGTCAACCAGGATGTGATCGACGCTTCAGATATCATTATACTGGCAGTGAAGCCTCATCAGATGGATAATGTGCTTGGTCCCCTTTCTATACCAGAAAACAAGCTCATCCTGTCCGTAGCTGCAGGATACACGAGTGAACGTCTGAAGCAGTTTTTATCAGAAAGTCAGTATCTTCGCACCATGCCGAACCTTAACGCACAAGTAGAAGAGTCCATGACAGCCATTGTCGAAAACCCCAGTGTTTCAGAAGAGAATATAAAGATCACTCAAGATATTTTCAACGTGGTAGGAGAAACAGTTATCATTCCTGAAAAACAGCTGAACATTTTTATCGGACTGGCCGGAAGTTCTCCTGCGCTGGTTTTCCTGTTCATTGATACGCTGGCTAGAAGTGCTGTTAAACATGGCATGAAAAAAGATACGGCTGTAAAGATTGCTGCTCAAGCTGTGTTGGGAAGTGGTAAAACCGTCTTACATGCCACCGACTCTCCTCAGACACTAATCGATAAGGTATCCTCACCCGGAGGCATCACTGTTGAAGCGATCCTGCACCTATTGCAAAGTGACTTTTCCGATTCAGTCATTGGCGCTTTCGACAAAATGATCGAGAAAGATCAGGCCATGTCCGAAAAACAGTAATAAATGGTCTCTTTTTGAACTACTCCACCTTAAATCCTAAGGGATTTTGAAGATGGAGATTCCTAAGAACTCCCACCTATTGGTCGGATATTGATTAGGCTAACTCTGTAGTCCCTACAGTTCTGGAAGTTAAAATACGCA
>NZ_BAAGIQ010000108.1:0-5822 GCF_054658175.1 Alkalibacterium sp. s-m-28 | reverse complement strand
TAACAACATCAAATCAGTTACTGTTACCCGTAAATCCAACAACAACTATTATATTTCTGTATTAGTAGAGTGCGAAAACCAAGACTTACCTAAGACAGACAAAATAGTTGGGGTAGATTTAGGATTGGCTGATTTAGCGATTACTTCTGATGGAATAAAATACCCTTCTTTATATTTGGATAGAAAGTACAAGAAGCAACTGCATTACTGGGAAAAACGATTAGCTAGAAGACGCATTCAAGCTAAGAATAAAGGCATTGACCTAAGAAGTGCAAAGAATTATCAAAAAGCCAGAATCCAAGTAGCTAAACTGAATCAGAAAATTAAGGATACACGCAAAGATTATCTTCACAAAATAACAACTGAATTAGTAGAGACGTATGATGTTATTTGTATTGAAGATTTGCGAACATCTAATATGATGAAGAATCACAAACTAGCTCAAAGCATCGCTTCTCAATCATGGAGAATGTTTAGAACGCTGTTGGAATACAAATGTCTGGCTTATGGAAAAGAATTTATTGCTGTGAACCCTTATAAAACATCACAGATTTGCTCTTCATGTGGTTCTGAAACGGGCAAAAAACCTCTAAACATTAGAAGTTTTATCTGTCCTGAATGTAATACTCCCCACGACAGAGACATTAATGCAAGTAAAAACATAAGAAACATTGGGCTTGGGATGAGCCTTAGTCAATAGCTTAAACCGCTGATGTTTGTTTGAAATAGCAAATATCAAGTTCTGAGTGTTCCTAGAAACTCGGTACTTTAGTGCCGATGTAGTTCATTATCTGATTACCCTGATAGCTAATATCCTCTTAGTGTAAGCCTATATTGTTTTTCATCCTGGTTATACACTTTTTTTGTTCAAACTCGTCGACCGGCACGTCTGGTTCTGTTCACGACTCTAGAGACGTCAAAAAGACAGCCGGCAATCGCGTCAGCTGTCTCCCCTTTTTGCCTGATCAATAAAGCGTACGTCTATCCGGATCGATACGTTTCCATTGAACCGTTGTATCCATATTTTCCAGTTTAACTACCTGTGTACACTGATACGTGCGGTACCATGACTTGATGTTAGGCGTCATGCTGTTGATGACACGCTCAATGTTTGCCCCTTTAGGTGTATTCCAGTTTTCCGGAAAAGATAAATTGATGACTGCTTTCCCCTGCTGATGGACTACATTGTATTTCCCTTTCAAGAACCCGGCTTCTCCTGAAGGAACGATCTTGAACTCCCCGTAAATCGGTCGGCCTTCTTTGACTTCCTGATGATTAGGGAATGCCGGATCGAAGGTTACTTCTACAGGATTAGTTTCGTGATCCACGGTGATACGCTTAAGTTTATATAAATCATTTTTCGTTGTTTCATAAAGATAGGTATTATGTTCACCTCTAGCAATGCCATCCTCATCGATCTGTACCTGTTCCAGAGTATATCTTCCAGCTTCATTAAAATTCGTAACGACCGAATCAGTCGAGAATTCAACATAATAACGCGCCTGAAAGTCTTTGGGAAAAGCAAAGGGATCGACTTCGACTACCTGTCCGTCGATAGACAGGAAAATTTCAGTATCTCTTTTTCTGGCGAAGTCAAAATTATACAGGAAAAAGAGAGGCATAGAGTGAGGCTCCTGGATATGATTCCCTACAGACGGGAGCCAGGTCAATGGTTTAGTGTCCTTGTCAACTCTTTCATCGACATAGAGCACGATACGGCGCCCCAATTTGTCGTTGAAAACAAAGCCGGCATCCAACTGACCGTTGGCATGTTCAAAATAGCCTTCATCAAACTCCACAGTGTACCGTTCCTTTAGACCTTTACCGCCTATAGACAAGATCTCTTCGTCTTCAGAAATAGTCAACGTATCCTGTACATATGAGTCTCTGTATCCATCAGTACGCCAGGCAAGAACTCTGAACCCTTCCCCCCATGGTTCTCCGCTAATATAATGAAGTTCGAAGGCCTCATATTCACTATCCGGATTTTTATGAAAATGAATCATAGCCATTTTTTTGATGGGTGATAATTTGAATCTAAATGGTACATATGCTTTGCCTTTTTTCATTCTTTCACCTTCTTTAAAAATTTCTAGTTTCAGTCCAGCTTATAGTTTTCCACTTATCAATCTATAGAGATAATTCAATGATACACTATTTTTTCATATCTGTAAGCAATTTTGACTGAAAGAACAACTTTTTTGAAAGTGTTCTCATATTATAAAAAGAAACAGGCTGTCCACATTGACGCTTTATGGACAGCCCTCAGACTTTATTTTATTAAGAGGTAACAGAAACAACAGTGTATGTGGTATCAGCTAAAGCTTCTTTGAGCTTCTCTTCAGATACTTCCGTCCCGGAAACGATTTCTGCTTCTTTGGTATCCAGTTTTACTTGTACTTCCTGAACCCCTTCGACCTGTGTGAATGCAGCTTTTACTGAATTCGCACAGCCATTGCAATTCATGCCTTCTACTATTGCTGTATATTTCATAAATAATCTCTCCTTCAAATTTATACGATTTACTGATTAACTAGCCTGTGTCGCCTAAGTCCAAGTTGGTGCAAAGTTTTTAAGTCTCAAGGCGTTCAGCAGAACTGAAACAGAACTGAAACTCATAGCAGCTGCCGCAAATACCGGATTGAGAAGTGGACCACCCAGCAGGAACAGCAGGCCCATGGCAATCGGAATACCAATTACGTTATAGGCGAAAGCCCAGAACAAGTTCTGCTTTATATTCTTCAACGTTTCCTTACTTAGTTCAATAGCCGTCAGCACTTCTTTTACATCGCTTCTCATCAGAACGACATCGGCAGACTCTACAGCAACATCCGTTCCAGAACCGATTGCAATACCGATATCGGCCTGAGCCAGCGCCGGTGCATCATTGATACCATCCCCGACCATGGCTACTTTCTTTCCTTCATCCTGAAGTTTTTTCACCTCATTGGCTTTGTCTTCCGGAAGCACATCACTCAGTACACGGTCGATACCGGCAAGTTGAGCCACTGCATTAGCGGTACGAGTGTTGTCACCTGTGATCATCGCTACTTCGATTCCTTGCTTCTGAAGTAACTGGACTGTTTTCACACTATTTTCTTTTAGTGTATCTGCGACAGCGATAATCCCTGCAATCTTTCCGTTGACTGCCAGATACATCGGTGTTTTTCCTTCATCCGCAAAAGTATCTGCCTGTGCTTCAATCTGATTATACTCGAAAGACTGTTCCGTCATCAATTTTTTGTTCCCGAAATAAAGGCGTATACCGTCCACTTCAGCTGTCAGTCCCTGACCCGGAATGGCTTCAAAATCAGTCGCCTCCTGCAGCTTCAGGTTCTTTTCTTCTGCTTCCTTAACTATTGCTTCACCTAATGGATGCTCACTGCCTTTTTCTGCAGAAGCTGCCAAAGCTAACAGGTCTTCTTCTGACCAGTCAGTGCCTTCAGTAACGAAGACATCCGTCACAACAGGTTTTCCTTCAGTCAGCGTCCCAGTCTTGTCGAAGACAATAGTCTGGACATTATGAATCGTTTCCAGTGCATCCCCACTCTTGATCAGTACTCCATGTTCCGCTCCTTTACCCGTTCCGACCATGATTGCAGTTGGAGTCGCCAGACCTAAGGCGCATGGACAGGCAATAACCAGTACGGAAATCATAATAGTCAGGGAAAAAATGAAACTCTGGCCAGCTATCAACCAGACCAGTCCGGAAATAAGAGCCAGTCCAATAACGATCGGCACAAAGTAGCCGGTTATAATATCAGCCAATTTGGCAATAGGTGCTTTTGATCCTTGAGCTTCCTCTACCAGTTGAATAATCTGGGACAAGGTGGTATCTTTTCCGACTTTAGTTGCCCGATAATCAATCGATCCGTTCTTATTCATGCTGGCACCGATGATGTCGTCCCCTTCACTCTTTTCAACTGGCATGCTCTCCCCTGTCAGCATGGATTCATCTACGGATGTCCTCCCTTTTATGATCACACCATCTACAGGCATTTTCTCTCCCGGACGAACGCGGACAATATCTCCTGGAGAGACGCTTTCGACCGCCACTTCCTCTTCTTCGCCATTATGAACGATGCGGGCTGTCTTCGGTGCCAGATCCATCAGCTTCTGGATCGCCTCAGACATTCTCCCTTTGGAGCGCTCTTCCAGATACATGCCCAGTGTATGGAACGCCAGAATCACAGCCGCTGTCTCGTAGTACAGCATCATCGCCAGATCTGCTCCATCCACTATGATTGCATAAGTGGCAGCTACACTATATACGAAGGCAGCTACCGTCCCAAGCGAGATCAAGGAGTTCATGTTAGGATGTCCTTTCGATAAGGTTTTGAACCCTTGCTCAAAATACGAACGACTCAGCCACATCACAGGAATCGTCAAGATCAACTGAAGCAGAGCGTAAGGAATCGGATTAGCCATGTGATCGATCGGTCCTGGAAGCATGATGCCGATCATCGGAGCCATTGATACGTAAAAAAGTGGTACGGTAAAAATAGCAGTCCAGATGACTCGACGCTTGAGCACCTCTTCTTTCGACTCACTCGCTTCTTCTGTAGGTCCGTCTACCTCTACTTCATCCTCTTCTTTCGGGATAGCTTTGTATCCCGTCTGATTGATCGCATCTTCTATGTCTCTCACAGAAAGTTTAAGCGGATTGTATGTGACATTCATTTTTTCTGAGGCCAGATTGACTGACGCCGAAACCATCCCTTCAAGTCTGGATGCCGTTTTTTCTACGGTCGCAGAACATGAGGCACAGGTCATCCCTTCGATATTAAAGGTTGCGTTGACAGCCTGAGGCATGACTACAGTATAACCAGATGCATCGATCTCCTGTTCCAGTTCTTTCGGATCAAAGCTTGTTTCATCTACCTTTACAGTCAGTTTTTCGGAAGCCAGATTGACTGATGCTTCGACGACACCTGAGACCTTTCTAGCCGTCTTCTCTACAGTCGAGGCACATGACGCACAGGTCATGCCTTCGACCGGATATGATTTTAAATCCATTATTTTCTCCTCCTGATTCGGTTTTGTTCTTAATGAAACGAGCGCAACTATCCAGTTGTCTTATTTCTCGCTCACTCTTTTAACTACATGTACACTGGCCGGTAATGCATCCACAGGCTACCACTTCAGGAGCATTCTCTTTTTTCATTTGAATAATTTTTTCCAGCGATTCCAGGTCCTTAATGCTAAGTGTTCTGCTCTCAAGCATCATTTCGATAAGCTCGCCTACTTTTCTAGTACAGACCTGGTTCAATAGATGCTCTGATGCTTCCTTCAGACTTTCATCTTCTGTAACAGCTGGCGAGTAGTCGTACTGACGACCGTTCTGCGCCGTTGTCAGCATCCCTTTTTTCACCAGACGTCCAATAAGTGTCTTTGTAGTAGCTAGTTTCCAGTCTTTCTTTTCATTGAGGATACGGCTGATTTCCTTGCTTGTAATGGGATGCGTCGTCCAGACGACTCTCATTACTTCCCATTCTGACGGGGAAATTTGTATGTCCTTCATCTTACCCCTCCTATGATTACAATTGTAAACGTTGGTTCGTATTTATAGTTTACAATTGTAGTCTATAGATGTCAAGGTTTTTTTTACCTCTCTTATAATCTTTAGTAGCTGATCTGTTTTCAGATATATAATGTCCAGAGATTAGTTATTTTTAGGATTACTCTGTTTCATTAAGGGGAAATTTGTATGTCCTTCATCTTACCCCTCCTATGATTACAATTGTAAACGTTGGTTCGTATTTATAGTTTACAATTGTAGTCTATAGATGTCAAGGTTTTTTTTACCTCTCTTATAATCTTTA
>NZ_BAAGIQ010000107.1:0-5859 GCF_054658175.1 Alkalibacterium sp. s-m-28 | reverse complement strand
CTATCCGAAGATATAAACCGAACGTATTTTCGAATACGTGGCGGTTTAGTTCAGTGCACCCTTTTTTATGAAAATAGGTTGTCATTTTATAATCTATTCTCTTGACTTAACACCATAATGCTTAATAAAGGTATGTTTAGCAAAAGAGATAGTGATTAACTAGTATTAATGAACAGCAAAAGGAAAAAGGCCCAGCTAAATACTAGAGATTAAGTTGGCTATTGATGGTTGCCATCAACAGATGTTATATCTTTGTTTGCTTATATATACCAGCTGGATATAATTTGTCAAATACACGGAGCACAAAAACCTTCAAAGAAAAGAGGCTACCTGATGACAAAAACCAATGATTTTGACGATATTATACTCAACCGGCGCTCAATCAGAGAGTTTGATCCAAAGGTAAAAATTCCCCGCGAAGATATGCTTGAAATGATTCAAAAAGCGACGCGTGCTCCGTCTTCAGTCAATCTTCAGCCCTGGCGATTTGTAGTGGTGGACAGCGAAGAGGGTAAACAAAATCTCCGGCCTTTGATGCGCTGGAATACACAGCAGAATGACACGTCAGCTGCGATGGTTCTTATCTTTGGCGATCTGAAGTGCTACGAGTACGGAGAAAAAATTTATGCTAAAGCAGTGGCAGAAGGCAAGTTGACAGAAGAAGAAAAAAACAAGCAGTTGAGGGACATAATTCCTGAGTACAAAAGCTTTCCAAAAGAAAAGATGAAAAAGGTTGTCCGGCTTGATTCTAATCTCGCAGCCATGCAATTCATGCTGGTAGCCAGAAGCCATGGCTATGACACGAACGCTATTGGCGGATTTGATTACGGTCAGCTGGCAGAAAGTGTAGACCTTGATAAAGAACGCTATGTGCCTGTTTTAATATTGGCTGTCGGGAAAGCTTTAGAACCGGGCGAAGAAACAGTTCGTTTGGACGCAGAAGCGATTACAACTTTCAAATAAAGAAGACGCACTATTTAATAGCTTTTGCTGTATAAACAGATAAGGATAAAAAAGAACGCCTTTCACAGGGGTTCTTTTTTGATATACTATTAAAAAAGAGAAAGCGCTTTAAGGAAGTATCATATAATTCTCAAAGTGAAAAGGAGCAGACAGATGAAGCAGTATTTAGTATTTGATATAGGTGGGTCAGCAATCAAATTTGCGCTGATGGATAAAGAGACTATACATATTAAAGGAAAAAGAAAGACCCCCCGTGATTCACTGGAATCCCTGCTGTTTGTGATTGAAAAGATTGTCCAGCCCTACGTAAAAAGTATAGCAGGGGTGGCCATCAGCATGCCGGGTCGAATTGATTCTGATGCCGGCTTTGTCATTCACGGAGGTTCGCTGCAGTACGCCAGAAATATTCACTTGGCAGATATTATTCAAGAGCGGCTGAATCTGCCTCTGAGGCTTGAAAATGACGGAAAAAGTGCGGCCCTTGGGCTAGTTCTGGAAGGGCGGTCTCAAGGGCATGCAAAACGGCGTAGCTTTTGTCTTGGGTACGGGTGTAGGTGGCGGCATTATCTCCAATGGTCAACTCGTAAAAGGGCATCATTTCAGTGCAGGAGAATTTTCCTTTATACGGACCGATGGTAAAAACCCACTGAATCCGGAAAGTTTCTTTGGTAGAAGTGGGAGTACGACAGATCTGGTACGGCGAGTCGCACAGATGACTGGAGAAGACCCGGAAGATTTTGAAGGTCAGGATATGTTCAGGCTCATTCGAGCAGGTCATCAGGAAGTAGAAAGGGAGTTCAGAGCTTATTGCAAGGGAGTCGCGGGACAAATCATTAATCTCCAAGGGGTACTCGATCCGGAACTGTTTGTGATAGGTGGCGGTATGAGTGCAGAGCCGATGCTGGTAGAGGAAATAAAAAGAGCACTGGACGACTTCTATGAAAGGGACCTTGTTTATTCAGTTACGGGAGTTCGTGCATCAATTAAAAGAAGTGATTTGGGCAATGATGCGAATCTCTACGGTGCTTTATATCAACTGATGAATACGTAAAAAAGTTAGTGGCATTGTTATATCTCAAAACATTTTAGCGATGATTTATTGAAGAGAGCGGAGGATGAAAGTGAAATTAGTAATGTTGGTAATGAGTATCTTTCTTCTGGCTTCCTGTGCTACGGAGGAAGGAAGTGAAACAGATGATGGAAGCGAAGGGCGCGAGGGCAATTCTCTCAGTAGTTCTGATGCAAGGAGAGAAGTCGGTAAAATTGATAAAATAACTTTTGATCGGGATCATGAAGAGGAAGCTTATTCGCAGAAAGAAGATAGCGTTGACCTGGAGGCAATTCAATTTAATGTACGGGCAGAAAGAACTGAAGTGACCGAGCTGGTTCTTGAAATAACTGTGGAAGAAGGAGAAGAGCTGAGAATCGGAAGCACACATTTCCGACTGGAAGAGTTTACAGCTGGAGAGTGGGAACAGATAGAAGGGGTTCTTTATGGGGCAGAAGATGCAGAGACTATTATCACAGCTGAAGAGCCTTTTGAAAAGCGTTTCAGTGACCTTGACCAATACGACGCGGATTTTGATACAGGTGTTTACCGTATTGTAAATTCCGGATATGTCTTTCCATTTTACATATATTTATTGAGGTAGGTATCTCTAAGAAATAGAGGGTCCAGGAAAACTGAACAGCCAGACTTAAAGTCATGTCCATAAGGGCATGGCTTTTTCTGTCGACAACTCGTTAGAAAGGAACCGGATTTTGAACGGTCGATATTTATATAATTGTATGTATATGAAAAGGGTACATACAGGCAGCTACAAGAAAATAAAATAAGGTGAAAACTGCTTTGGATTAACCCTTTTAAAAAAAATATTGACGTTACTGATGAAACTTAAATTAAGGTTGAAATCAACCCTCTTCACTATTTTGAGACAAATCAGAGCGTTACAGTATGAACCGTTTGAGTGTTTCAAAGAATCGTTCGCCCCTGGTTAAGTGAAAGAGAGTGCAAATAGACTAATCGACAACTAAATAACCCCTAAAAATTTCTGGAAAAAGTCATCCCTTGCACCAGCAATTGACTTTTTTGGAAATTTTAACGAAAACTACTTGTGATTAAAGTAACAATGTATAAAAATCATTTATTCTAAGTTTTATGCAACACTAGTGATGTACAATATAATGATTTTTTTTGATTGTATGTTCGATAATATATAAGAGTTATTCAGTTATTCAGTAAAACAGTTGGATTTGTTTTGCTGTTCTTTTATAATTTTTCACTTTTACAATAGAACTTGATCCTAATCAATTTTTATTTCATAGAAACATCCTATACTAGAGTCATCAACAAGGGATACAAATGAAAATGAAATTGGAGGGAATCAACATGCAAAGATATATATTGAGTAAAAAGAATTCCATTACACTGATCAGTGCAATTTTGATTGCACTTGCATTCTTCGGACGATTTTCCTTAGACAACATGGCCATTTTCAATTGGTCGCTCATCATTGCATCTATTCTTGGTGTAGCACCAATTGCGATTCAAGCCTTTCAGGCATTAAAAGTAAAAGTTGTCAGTATTGATGTTTTAGTTACCATTGCAGTAATTGGGGCAGTATTGATTCAAAATTATGAGGAATCAGCCATCGTTACTTTCTTATTCTTATTTGGTTCTTACTTGGAGCAACGTACCTTGAACAAAACACGTTCTGCCATTAAAGAATTAACAGAGCTGGCACCAGAAAGTGCTTTAAAGCAAATGGAAAATGGAGAATTTGAAGAAGTTGATGTCGATGATGTAGATGAAGGTGACATTTTATTAGTCAAAACGGGTGCAAAAGTCCCCGTAGATGGAACCGTGTTAACAGGTGAAGGTCACATCAATGAAGCAAGTATTACCGGAGAGTCTGTTCCAGTAAGCAAAAGGGTCGATTCTGAAGTATTTGCGGGAACAATCTTAGAAAATGGAACGATGCAAATTCGATCTGACCGTGTAGGGGAAGATACAACATTTGGTAGAATTATCGAATTAGTGGAAGAAGCACAGGATTCCAAATCAGAAGCAGAGCGGTTTATTGATCGATTCTCAAAATACTATACACCAGCTGTTTTAGTCCTTGGTTTTATTGTTTGGCTATTCTCAAAAGATATTGAACTAGCTATCACGATTCTTGTTTTAGGATGTCCAGGTGCATTAGTTATCGGGGTTCCTGTATCCAACGTTGCCGGTATCGGAAACGGTGCACGTAATGGTGTCCTCCTAAAAGGTAGTGAAGTTATCAATGACTTTAGCAGAGTAGATACTATCGTTTTTGATAAAACGGGAACATTGACAGTAGGAAACCCTGAAGTTGCCGAAAAAGAATTTTACGGCAACAACACTGAAGAAATTCTAGGATACTTAGCAAGTGTGGAGCGCGAATCGGACCACCCACTAGCAAAAGCTGTCTTACAGGATATTGGCGAGACAACTTTCTATACTGTTGAAGAAACCGAAGTCGTTAAAGGTGGCGGAATTGTAGCAAAAATAGGTGTTCATCGTATAGCCGTTGGTAACGTAGCTTTAATGGAAAAGGAAAATGTGAAATTAAGCGAAAAAGCTAAAAAAGATGTCGAACGCTTTGAGAAATATGGGAATTCTCTTGTGTTAACTGCGGTCGACGGAGAATTAAACGTTCTGATGGGTATTCGGGATCAAATCCGTCCAGGTGTTAAAAAAGATCTTCAAAAACTGAAAAAACTAGGGGTCAAAAACCTTGTCGTTCTTTCTGGGGACAACCAAGGAACCGTAGATTTAGTTGCTCGAGAACTTGGGTTAACAGAAGCACACGGTCATATGCTTCCAGAAGAAAAATCCGCATATATTGAAAAAATGCAAGCAAATGGCCAACTCATTGCCTTTGTCGGTGACGGAGTGAATGATAGTCCTTCATTAGCCTTAGCAGATATCGGAATTGCCATGGGAAGTGGAACAGATGTTGCAATTGAAACATCGGATGTCGTTTTAATGAATTCTGACTTTAGTCGTTTACCACACGCATTAGGCTTAACAAAATCAACTTCAAGAAACATGAAACAGAACATTACCATAGCAGTTGGTGTGGTATTAGTCTTACTTGCTAGCCTACTATTTAGTGAATGGATGAATATGTCAATCGGGATGTTGGTTCACGAAGCAAGTATCTTAGTAGTCATCTTGAATGGTATGAGATTACTTCGATACCGTTTGAGAGAATAATTTTAATAGAAAGCGGTATCGACGAATGATAAAGGGGAAGTATTCAGGTAGGAAGAAGAAAATACTCCCCTACTTTTTTCTTAAAACTTGATTTGCGTCAATTTCATTTCGTTGAACCTCAGCTATACTTAAATTGTAAAGAAGAAGAGGAAAACAAAAAAGTCAAAGATAAGATGAAAGGAGAAATAATTCATGCAAAAAGCAGTTATTCAATTAGAAACATTATCTTGTCCATCTTGTATGCAAAAGATTGAAAATGCGGTGAAAGGATTAAATGGGGTTAATCAAGATAGCTTAAAAGTATTATTTAATGCCAGTAAAGTAAAAGTAGAGTTTGATTCAGAAACGATCACCATTAACGATATCGAAAAAGCCATTGAAGACTTAGGATATCCAGTCGTCAAATCAAAAGTAAAATCGGCCTAAGACAAACACACATAACAAAAATTATATATGAGCCAATTTCATAATTATTTGTCGTGTTTAACACCTGATAAATCAACTTTTTTAAAACATAGAAAAAAGGACCCCCCCATATGGTACAATTAGGTTGTCGACTAAGACACGTACTCCAGGAGGGATTCCTTATGTCCATTATACAACAACCCACTTTATTTGACATTGATTTTTTAGAAAAACTTGACGTTCAGGAG
>NZ_BAAGIQ010000106.1:0-6041 GCF_054658175.1 Alkalibacterium sp. s-m-28 | reverse complement strand
AATTTCTGGAAAAAGTCATCCCTTGCGCCAGCAATTGACTTTTTTGGAAATTTTAACGAAAACTACTTGTGATAAAAGTAACAACCTATAAAACCTATTTATTCTAAGTTTTATGCAACACTAGTGAACAACAATATAATGAATGAGCCTGTTTAATGATGACCTTAAACCTTTGTCCAGATTGTATTTGTTATAAACAGAAGGGAGAAGGTATTCTCTGAGAACATTAGACAATTTGATTGATAACAGCAGGGCAAAAAGTATAGTCAATATTAGAACTAGAGTAATTTGTGTGTCTCCAAAAACAAAAAGAGTTTGGTACATGAAAGAAGTTCTAGAAAAATAAGTAAATAAAAATATTGCCACAGCAAAAATGCTCACCCAATTAACTAAAGTAGTCACAAAAAGTTGAGTATTTTCTCTATTTATTATTCTATCAAGTATTGATTTCACTGCTGATCTTATTAACAAAATAAGTAAAAGTCCGCCGATTCCTACAAGCCAAAAACCTACTTCACTATTTTCCATCCAATTTGTTAAAGTATTCATTGTATGATTGTCCTTTCTCGTATATTGTTTTCATTTTATCAGACCTGATTCAAATAAACGAGCTTTCATAATCAACAGAAAAAGTATTCTTCAACTTATTCTCTAACTTTACAATACCAACCTCGACAAAACTTGTGATTAATCGATTATTAAGCTTTTTTAAATTACTCTATATCCTCTTCATAGGTGATTTTTATCATTGAATGAAATTAGTAAAGCTGACAATGCTTACCGACAAATAGACATAAAAGAGTGCTTTGAAGATATACTTGAAGTAACGTATAATGAAAGGGTAGGAGAGGGGGCAGACTGATTCCATTCTCTCTTTAATCTTTTGTAATAACAGAAAGAAAGTGGATTTATGAATTGTAAAGAGAGTAAGCAATATAGACTTCGTGATAGAAAAGAAACGATTTACTGGATTGGCGGCTCTTCTTGTGCTGGAAAAAGTACTTTCGCCAAACTATATGCTGAAAAGAAAGGCTTTTCTCTATACTCCTGTGACAATCATTTCGAAGAACACCTAAATAGAATTTCTGCTTCAACTCATCCAGCGATGAGTCGCATGTCTAAGATGACATCAAATGAACTGTTTTATAAAACAAAGCCCGCTGAACAGTTACGATTATATATCGATATTTTTAAAGAGGATTTCAAGTTTGTGGTTGACGATATTTTAACACTACGAGACAAACCGCTAGTTGTTGAAGGTAATCAGTTGATGCCATCACTAGTGCACGATTTTATGAAGCTTAAAGATAAAGCTATTTGGTTAGCTCCTACAGAAAATCAACAGATAGAAATTTACAGTAAAAGAACATGGATTCATTCAGTTCTTAAAGACACTGATAATCAAACTATTGCTTTTAATAACTGGATGAAAAGAGACTCTTTATTTGCAAATCATGTAGTAAAAGAAACAAATAGATTAAATTTAACATCACTATCAATTGACAGTAATTTAGACTGGGATAAATATTTTGATCTAATTGAAAAGCATTTAAGCGAATAATATTTTTATAATACACTCCAAGAATATCTAGAATCACTAAAGACGATTTGAAAGTATCATACGTACAATTGATCGTGGAGAAACTGAACAGGCGTCAGAATCGCTCTGATATTTTTATAAAGACATAAATTATTTAATTTGAGATAAAAGACCGATTACTTGATACATCATGATTTAAATACAAAAATAAAGCAATAAATAGGGGATTAAATCATAAAACAGACGTACCTTGGTAAACTATGCTTTTTCTTTATTTTAGTTTACATAATATATATTATACAAAGTAGATTATTTAGAATATAGGGTCCCTCGCTTAAATTTATATTGATTCTGAACCTCACGCGTTTTAATCAAATATTGTTTTAAATTGATTTGAATTTAATTGACATTTAACTGATTTCTCAATTTCATCTACTCACTTAGTGTATCGATTAATATTTAGTTTCGAAAAATAAAAACCAGCCGTCAGCAACCTTTGCGCTGATCAGCTGGTTCTATTTATTGGACACTTAACGGTACGCGTTTTTCTGGCGCTGGAAATGCTTCGTTTAGCAGATTTAATTCTTCATTAGACAAATCGATATCCAGAGCTTTTCTGTTCTGAAGCACGTGTTCTGATGACCCGGCTTTAGGAATGGCTGTCATCTGTTCCTGATGCATGACAAACGCCAGCAACAGCTGAACAATTGAAATCCCCTTATTTTCTGCAATATTGTTGATGATTGGACTGTTGTAGACTTTATCTTTCAGGTCCGGCTCCTGACCGATGATTGGACAATAAGCCATGATGGGAATATTGTTTTCCTTCATATAGTCATGCAAAACGACTTCAATGCCTCTTGAAGCTAAATGATACAGAACCTGATTGGTCTGACAGTTCTCACCGTTTCTTAGAGAAAGCAGCTCCTGCATATCTTCTAGATCAAAGTTTGACACGCCCCAGCCCCTTATTTTACCCTGACGCTTCAGTTCTTCGAAGCAGTCGACTGTTTCCTGAAGCGGAACATTGCCTGGCCAGTGCAGTAAGTACAAATCAAGTTCATCAACACCCATGCGTTGAAGTGTCTTTTCGCAGGAGTCGAACATGCGTTCTTCACTGGCATTTGCGGGATATACCTTAGATACTAAGAACAGATCGTCACGGTCTACGTGTTTGATCGCATCACCTACCACTTCTTCTGCTCCACCTTCAGCATACATTTCGGCTGTATCGATCATAGTTAACCCGTTATCAATCCCTGCCCTCAGAGCATCTATCTCCTCATATCGTTTGTTTTTGTCTTCTCCCATTTTCCAAGTTCCCTGACCTAGTTTCAGGACTTTTCGCCCGTTGGGGAAAGTTACAGTTTTTTTCATTGATTTGTCTCCCTTCAATCGTCACTGTATTCACTTGCAGTTTAACAGAAATAATTATAGAAGAAAAAAATAATACCTCTGTTTTCCAGAGCACAAAAAACGTCATTCAGTTAAGAATGACGTTTTTTGTGTGTTATTTGATAGCTTATAAATTCATGTCTTCGTTTTTTATAGCAACTTTGCTGTCTTGCACATGAGGTTTCCATAGACCTAATATCACAGAAGTGATGATAGAACCAACTAGAAGTGAAACTAGGAAAAGCATAGTATTATCGCCTAACCCTATAACGAATACTCCTCCATGAGGTGCTGGTACTGTAACGTTCCATAATTGTGTCAGGCCTCCACCAATTGCAGCGCCCAGTACTGAAGAGCCGATGACTCTTAATGGATCTGCAGCAGCAAATGGTATTGCGCCTTCTGTAATAAATGATAGTCCTAGAACGAAATTAGATAGTCCAGATTGACGTTCGATATCAGTGAATTTGGATTTAAATAACAAAGTAGAAATAGCAATAGCTAATGGTGGAATCATTCCTCCGACCATAACCGCAGCCATTAAACTTCCATCTCCTGTGTCTCCAAAAATACCAATAGAGAAAGCGTAAGCTGCTTTATTGACAGGGCCACCCATATCAACGGCCATCATTCCACCCAGAACAGCACCTAAAATTACCGCATTGCCCGTTCCTAGATTTTCCAGGAAACCGATCATTGCATTGTTAATGACGGCAAAGAATGGGCCTATCAGGAAGAACATGAGAAGACCAACTGCCAGCAGTCCTAATACTGGGTAAAGAAGAATAGATTTAAGTCCTTCGAAAGTCTTTGGTACATTTTTTAGTGATTTCTTGATCAGGTTCATGACATAACCAGCTACGAAACCAGCTACTAGTCCACCAAGAAACCCTGCATCGCTTTCTACTGCAAGCAGTCCACCTGCCATACCTGGAAGGAGTCCCGGACGGTCAGCTATACTGTAGGCAATGTATCCAGCCAGAATCGGGATAAGGAATGTAAAGGCAGATCCACCGATCGAATTAAGTGAAGTAAACAGAATACTATCTTCACCTAACTGTGCTTCGAATAAGAATGACAGAGCCAGAAGAATTCCTCCACCAACGACGAATGGGAGCATATGAGACACCCCGTTCATCAGGTCTTTATAGATCGACTGCCAGCCGCTGCCTCGTTCAGTATCATCGGCATCGCTTGAAGCTGATGACCCTTCTGCCTGAAAAATAGGTGCATTGCCTGCAACTGCTCGTGTGATCAATTCTTCAGACTTGTTGATGCCCTCAGAAACCGGACGTTGCAATACAGGTTTTCCATTGAATCGAGCCATGTCCACTTTCTTGTCTGCAGCAATGATGACGCCGTCAGCTCGTTTGATTTCTTCAGCCGTCAGCTTGTTCTTCGCTCCGTCCGTGCCGTTCGTTTCTACACGGATCTCAACACCCATCTCAGCTGCTTTTCGCTTTAATGCATCTTCTGCCATATAGGTATGGGCAATTCCAGTAGGACAAGCTGTTACAGCGACAACAAATTTCTGGTCGCTTCCTGCATTCTTAGACGTTTCTTCTCTAACGACTTGTTCTTCTTCATCTTCTTTAAAGATATTCTGTACTTCTTCAGGGGTACGAACTTGCTTAAGCTTCGATACAACTGACTCGTCGACAAGCTTTCTGGAAAGAGATGCCAGAACTTGAAGGTGAAGGTCGTTTCCGCCTTCGGGAGCTGCAATCATAAAGAACAGTTCAACAGGCTGGTTATCCAGCGCTTCATACTCTACACCTTTAGATGATTTAGGCAAAAAGAACAGCTGGTTCTTTTACCGCTTTGTTCTTGGAGTGAGGCATGGCAATCCCATTACCCAGTCCTGTAGAGGTCTGACTTTCCCGGTTCATGATTCCTGTCTTGAATGTTTCTACGTCACTGATTACATTTTTCTCAGCAAGTCGCTGGATCATTTCATCGATAACGGCTTCTTTAGAAGTCGCTTCAAGGTCCATGATCATTAAATCTTTTCTCAATACATCATTGATCTGCATTTAGTTTTCCTCCCATTTTTCAACCGTCACAGTTTTTAGAACGGTCTGTATGTCTTTTTCTGTAGCCAAGTCTGTATTAAAAGCCGTTGCTGTTCCACATGCAACGCTGTAACGGAACGCTTCTTTCGCATTCTGCGTGTCGCTGTATACACCTGTAAATCCGGCTACCATCGAATCACCTGCTCCGACAGAATTTATCAGCTGACCTTCTTCTGCTTTTCCGTGATAGATTTCATCCTTAGTAAACAGAACTGCTCCGTCTTTACCCATAGAAACAATTACGTGCTTGGCTCCTTTGCTTACTAGCTCTTTTCCGTAATGGATCAGCTTTTCATTCGAATCGATACGCGTCGAATACAGTGCCTCGAGCTCGTGAATATTAGGCTTGGCGAGCAGCGGCTGATTGCCGAGAGCATCCATCAGTTCTTTACCCGTCGTGTCTATGACGAATTCAGCCTGTTTCTCATGAATACGTTCAATCAGAACCTGATAAAAATCATCCGGCATCCCACCTGGTTTACTGCCTGATAGAATGACGATATCTCCTTTATTCAGATCGGACATCTGGTCGAGAAGACGATTCTGATCATCTTTGGAAATCACTGGACCTGAACCGTTAAGCTCTGTTTCTTCCGATCCTTTGATTTTGACATTGATTCGTGTGTCATCGTTAACTTCTATAAACTGTGTACTGATCGTCTGCCTTTCTAATGTCTCTTTTATGAAAGCTCCTGGAAACCCTCCAATATAGCCTAGCGCGATAGAAGGTTTGTCGAGAGCTTTGAGTACACGAGAAACGTTGATTCCTTTACCTCCAGGGAATTTCTGGCTTTTATCAAAACGGTTCAAATCACCTAGTCTGATCTGTTCATCTGGAAAGATGACATAATCGATTGATGGATTGAGTGTCACCGTATAAATCATAAGTTCACCTCTATTACTTTAGTAGTAATTACCAATTTTTTTGTTTTTTCGTGTTGTTTTAATGCAACTATCGTTGCTCTATCAATTAAAATACAAAAAGGCACCTCTTCCCCCCCTTAATCTGATAAAATGAAGTTCACTAAAACAAA
>NZ_BAAGIQ010000105.1:0-6086 GCF_054658175.1 Alkalibacterium sp. s-m-28 | reverse complement strand
TCTCCTGAACGTCAAGTTTTTCTAAAAAATCAATGTCAAATAAAGTGGGTTGTTGTATAATGGACATAAGGAATCCCTCCTGGAGTACGTGTCTTAGTCGACAACCTAATTGTACCATATGGGGGGGGTTCCTTTTTTCTATGTTTTAAAAAAGTTGATTTATCAGGTGTTAAACACGACAAATAATTATGAAATTGGCTCAGTTAGTATATCCAAATGACAGAAACAATTTTTATATGGAATGCATTCAACTTAGACAGACGTTTAATCTGTTAAGTTAAAGCTCAAACGATATTTTCCTGCCAGTATGAATGTTAGTCAATTTAAGTGCAGGCTTAGACAATTTTTATCCGCCAGTTAATATTTGGTGAGTAGCTGGACGACTCTAGCGGCTTCTTCACCACCAGATGACCCGCTATAGGGCAGGCTAGTCAACTCGTATGGCTAATTCGTCACCACTCGACCCTCTAGAGAGCAGGCTAGTCAACTCGTGTGGCTTATTCTCCACCAGTTGACCAGCTAGAGGACAGGCTGGTCAACTCAAGAAGATTTTTCTTCCTCAGATGACCCACCAGAGCGTTAGCCGGGCGACTCAGAGACACTTCAACCCGCGAGTTAGCAATCTACGAACTAGAATTTAGTAGGTATAGAAAAACCGATTAGAAGTACACTTATGTACTACCTAATCGGTTTATTTTTCTCATACTTTGAACAAAATCCTTTACAGCATCAATTCATATTAAACTTCAAAGATCAAAGTGGTATTCTGATCCAGCCTGAAGGGACCGGGCGTGACCCGTGTATCGGTTCTGCTGTTACTAAAATAATCTGTGTCAAAACGGTAAGGAGAATTATCAGGCTTTTCAAAGGCCATCTCAGCATGATATGTTTTGCCCAGCATGTCTGTAGTGACCATAGCTTCAGAATGCTCACCTAAGGATGCTGGTTGACTGATTTCAATATGCACCATTCCTTCCACCGGATTACTCTCGATATGGAATACTTTTTCCCTTAGCGTAGCAGCATTCGTTTCTTGAGAGCTTGGAACTGCCTCATTAAGGTAGAGGTTCCCATCCATCGAAACAGGCAAGACTGCATTGCCTACTAAAATAGCGTCTGCTGCATCTCCCAGTTCCGCAATTTCTTCTTTAGTCATATCCCACCACTGCTTTTCATCGGCATTTGGATGCTGATTGTATCCGCCTAGACCAACAGGATGCAGGTAGCAGATGGAATCATCCGGAACACCGTCCATAACTTTTTTCTCTCCAGCTTCAGAAGCTTCCCGATTTTTAAGCGGAAGATGTTCGAAGAATCTAATCGGCACAGGTTCTTTATTTCCATCTTCATCACCAAGGAATATATTATTAAAGTAGCGGTCATCCCCTCCAGTTATATTCGAGTAGCCGGCCATAGCTGTCTCATGTGGGAAATGGTAAGGCGTAATTCGTGTGAGTTCAGATTGAACAACAAATCTGCCGGCAAATAGATTATGCACAAAGGCTCCACCTTGAGCCATGTTTCGGAAATTCATATGAGACAAAAACAGATTGTGATCAACCAAATAGGGACCATGGCAGACCTCGACGAATAAATCTTCTGACAAGTTATCGAAAAAGACATTGCGACTGATGCGGGTTCCCTGTGCCTGCCAGTCCAGCCAGAGTCCTCTGTAACTGCTGTAAATTTTATTGTCCGTGATTTGAGTGTCCAAAGCGGCGTGCAGTTTGATTCCACCTACTTCAGCCCCATGACGAAGACGTTTATGGTGGATATTGTAAATACGGTTATGTGAAATTTCGCTGAAAGCTGCGCCCATGTGACCGACAATTCCAGCTTGTTCACAGTCGTGAATAATATTGTTACGCACAATATGACTGCCGACCGTATCTTTATGCCAGCCTGAATGGAGAGCCTTCAAGATGGCTTCCTGTTCCCGCTGAGTTCCACCTTTTCTTTTTCTATCTTTGTGCCCCGTACCAGTTTCTGTGCCTAAGCTGATGCCCACGTTTTTTGATTCGCTGATAGTATTGTTTTCGATAATCCAACCCTTGCTCCAATGAGGACCAATCAGTCCTTCCTGAGAGTCAGTTGGGGGTGCCCATTGAGGTGAGGCTTGAGTAAGCGTGAAACCACTGACGGTAATATAATTCACACCGGATTTTTCAGGCCAGAAGCAGTGAGGGCGTACATTTATTTCCACATTCTCACTTCGGGGATCTTTGCCACCAAAGTTTGCCCATATTTTCGTCGTTTCTGTCCCCACTTTTGTATGCCATTTTAATAGAGAATCATCTGAATATTTCGCTTCAGACCATCTTTCAGGATGATTTACTTCCTCCACACTGCCGCATTCATAAAGAGATTTTCCGTCCAGATAGACTTCACCCAAGTGAGCAGTCAGGTCTCCGTCAAAGAGCCAGTCGCCACTCAGCTCGACTTCATATGGGTTCCGATTTTTAAATAAGGAGTTAGACACTTCTGTACTCCAGACATTGTTTCCTTCAGAAGTCCATTCTGAAATACGCTCAGCCCCTGAGATAACGACTTCTCCATCGCCAGCAGCTTTGTAAAGTATTCTCTGTTCTTCTGTTCCTCCATTTAAAGGATTGATCCATTCTCTGTACACTCCGGCATGAACAGTAACGGTATCGCCAGGCTCTGCTAAAGCAGCCGCTCGTGAGATTGTGCGAAAAGGCTGTTCTTTTGTTCCTGTATTTTGGTCATTTCCTTGCGTTGATATATGGTAGTCCATTATTTTCTCCTTTTTCCTGTCATAAAAAGTTTAAGGTCATTTAATGACGGATGACAGGTTTTATTTGTGTGATAATTGATGTATTAAATGTAGTGTGTCTCAATCTATTTTACCAGAATGTTAGTGCAGGTATTCAAAGACAAGTGATTGAGTAAACTGTCAGCCACTGACAAGATTGCTTTAAACTATAAGAAAAATCTGCTAAAGCATAACTGATTCAGGCATGGATAGAGTGTCAATTTTTTCAATCGGCCGTGTTATAATTCAGGTATAGAGACGTTCTGAATTTACAAATAAATCTGGATAATTAAGGCGGTTTAACAAACAGCTTCAAGCCTTTACTTAAAGGAGAAATACGATGAAAAACAGTAACGAAGGATTTTTTTCTTCAAAAAATCCCCAACAATTAGAATACGTCAGCAGTGGCCATAAGCCGGTAAACTCCCATAAATGGGGACCTGGGGTGCGGGATGTCTATGCATTACACTACATAATCAAAGGCAAAGGCACACTGAAAACCCGGTCAAAAGAATTTGAACTTAAAGAAGGGGAGAGTTTTCTGATTTATCCGTATACAGAAATCTCCTATCATCCAGATTCAACTGATCCTTGGGAGTACGCCTGGATTGAATTCAAAGGCGAAGAAGCTTCTCAGATAATAGATTTAACCAGATTTTCAGTTGATTCTCCAGTTAGTCCTGCTGCATCGATAAATTTAGCTGAGTACTATTTCACTGAATTGGACGCTGAGAAGACTGCTTATGAAGACATACGTCTGGAGGCAAAACTCCGACTGCTCTTGTCTTACTATGTGGAACAGTTTCCAGCAGATAGGGTAAAAAGCGATATCGACTATGTTCAGCAGGCAAAAAAATACATTTATCAGCATTACTGGAAAGCATCTCTGACGGTCTCTGATATTGTGGGAGCTGTAAATATTGAGCGCAGCTATTTATTTCGACTGTTTAAGGGCGAAACAGGGCTGCCGATTTCTTCTTACATTAGGCAAGTCAGAATTCAGCAAGCAAGTGTGCTGCTGGAGTCTTCTGACTTGTCAGTCAGCTCCATCGCTTACTCTGTAGGGTACAAAGATCCGTTGTATTTTTCTAAAGTATTTAAAAAGACAACGGCAAAAACACCGTCTGCTTATAGAACATAGAAAAACACGTTATCGAAAGAGGACACAGTTACCTGACTCCCGGTAGTAGGTAATCAAGTCCTCCAAAGCCTGTCTTTCGCAGCCCAGAGGCACTTTAAGACAGTCCAGACAGGAAAATGTTCGGGCTGTCCGCGAGACGACTTTCAAATTTAAAGCAACTTCGTCCGGGTGAAGAGGAACCTTGCAGTGCTGGCAAGTAGTAGGGTTACTCATGTCAGCTGACAACTTTCGCTCTAACAATGAGACAATCATGCTTTGGCACAACGGGATTATAGCGTTCTTTAAATTGTCCGATTGTTTTATGCTCCCAGCAGTCATATAGTTCAAGAGAACATTTAGAAGCATAAGGAAGACCCATATCCCAGAACTGCAGCGATATTTCACGCTGCGTGTCACTTAAGTTAAAGAAACCGATGGCTAAATCGCCGTCTGACAGGACTTTGACTTGAATAAAGACATCATCGTCATGAAACCACTGAGGTTCGGGTTTTATACGGTAGGCACCTCTGCTTTCCACGTCCTGATTAATGGCAAGGAGATCTTTGTTCAGAAGAATGTCTTTGGTCATATGGCTAGCCTCACGTATATCACAGCCAATCATAAGAGGTGACCCCATCATGCTCCACAAGGAAAAGTGGGTTTTGTATTGACTGTCTGTGCAGCCTCCGATTTTACTGCCAATGAAGCCGTCATTACTGCCGCCATACATGCCGACAACCAACATGTCCATATCATTGTGGCAATATGACCCTGTATAACGCGCTTTATCCACTTGAGACAAGGTGAGTTTCTTTATGGATTCCCAATTATCCTGAATGTCTCCCGTGGAGCGGTACATATGAGCACCGGATTCACGAATCCAGTGATAGACATCATCTTCTCCCCAGTTACAGGCAGAAAATAAAATATCTCTTCCGGAATTCTTTAAAGCCAGACTCATGCGCTTGTAAAGCAGTTCCCCTGACATTTGTCTTGGCTTGAAGCAGTAGTCGTACTTAAGTAAATCAATGCCCCATTCTGCGAACTGTCTGGCATCTTCAAATTCGTGTTCAAAACTTCCTGGATACCCGGCACAAGTATGCGTGCCGGCGCAGGAATAGATGCCTAGCTTTAACCCTTTACTATGAACATAGTCAGCGAACGCTTTAATCCCACTGGGAAACTTTTCGGAATCGGGTACCAGCTGTCCATTTTCGTCCCGCTCTTTAAGACTCCAGCAGTCATCAATAACAATATACTCATAACCGGCATCTTTGTAGCCATCGGAAACGAAAGTATTAGCTACCTCTTTAATCAGCGTTTCATTGATATCCCATGTAAATGTATTCCAAGAGTTCCATCCTAGAGGAGGTGTGAGCCCCATAGTGTTTTGGCTTGTCATATCAGTTAGTCCACTCCTTAGTTTTTTTAACAGTAAACTTGTTGTTAAGCTGATTTAATCATAATCAGCAGCCAGTTAACTATAGGGATATGTTGTATTCGTATGGATGGATGTTGTTTTTTAAAAGAGGTCTTAATTGCCTAAAAAAGCACGGATTCAGTATTGGATTATTTCCAAACTGCTTCCGTGCATCTGTTTAATAATTTAGTGTTAGTTTATTAAATGATTATAGAAAAATCATTTTACTTCGACAATTTCTACGGGACCGTGATCATCACAGTGGTCGCCATGTACGTGGTGAAGCCGACCGTTGACTAAATAGTCTTTGTGGTCCCCATGCTGGACCATTTCATGTCCGCAGTCGCCGTCATGATGACAGCCACAGTTCATAGGGCTGCAGTCATCGGGGTTCTTTTCAGAAACATCTATGGCACACTCATCCCAGTGCCCCTTATGTTCGTGATGCAAATGCCCGTCATGGACATAATCAATATGGTCACCGTGCTTGATCTTAGTGTGTCCGCAGTCCAGACTGTGCTCATGCGTATGGTTTTTATGAACATCATGTTCCTCAGTCATTAATAGCCCCTCCTCAAGGTTGTCGTTAGTGTCAATACTTTCTTTTAATAATTGCTTACAATGGTTGTTATATCAAGGAAAAGCAAAAAAACACTTGCCCCTCCCTCATTTATCGGTAAAATAGTAGGTATCCGACTACCAAACTATCCCCAGAAAGAAGGAAAAGCAAGTGCTGTATACCCCTATTATAAACTGTCAGTTTGAAATTATCT
>NZ_BAAGIQ010000104.1:0-6158 GCF_054658175.1 Alkalibacterium sp. s-m-28 | reverse complement strand
GTGCATTTTGTCCACAGATTTTTGCTGTGGACAGTCAAAAAGCTCGAGGCTTCCATGTTTTCCACATGTGAATTCCTCGAGCTTTTGGTATATAAAGTGTTGTTATAAATTTTGGGCAAATTCAAAGTTGTCAAGATGCATTTGTCAAATAAAAACTCCTGAGCGCGGTTCATCTTAGACCGGATTCAGGAGTTTCTGTTTATTTTTTTGACTGCAAAACCCAGTAGCCTTTAAATTAGCTTAATACACTTTCTACCACCTAATTAAAGGTTATTGTACATATCACTTGGAAATATCCCCAGTAACTATAGTATCTATTTTTAATGTGTCCGTTGAGCTTAATAGTACATTTGTAATGGGAGAATCCATATAATAAGTGCTCGTTATAGATGATTCACCATTGATAAATATCTCTATAGACGATTTATCAACAAAAAATTCTATATCAACAAAATCTCCTTTATAATTAGTTCTTTTTGTCTCACTCAATTTATCTTGTTTATAGTCTCTAATCTCGACATTTAAGCTTTCTCTTGAAAATACCACTGTATTATTTTCTATTATGGATTTTAATTGCTCATTTAGTTCATTCGAAAAGGTAATTTCAAAATTATTTATCACTTGATTAGAAATTTTAACTTTTAAGTACTCTACTGGGTTACCTATAATAAGTTCTTCTTCAAAATCAAAGTTTGATATTACCAGATCTTCTTTTATTTGATCTTTTATATTTTCCAGATAATTAAATTTAAGAGAAAGTCCTTCTTCTGCGATAGTTCTTGGAAGACTCATTTGACCTGCCCAAAGATGTTTATTATCATGCGTTGGTAATGTCCTATTCCAACCTTGCATCCAAGCAAAAGCTACATATTGTTCTCCAATCCTTACTGACTGAGGAGCATAGAAGTCTAGCCCTTTATCCATTTCATAAACCTTACTAACTTCAAACTTGTACTTATTCCAATCCATTTCTCCTTCAATTATCCAAGTTATGTGAGGATAAAAAACCTTTGTGACTTCATCAGTATAATCCATCGCACTCAACATAAAAACTTGTTTCTTCTCAAATAATAGTAAATCTGGACACTCTACCATAGAACCTAAATACTTATTATGTTCCAATACTACTGATACAAATTCCCAGTTAAATAAATCATTTGATTTATAGAGTAATACTTGGCCTTCATTATTCACAGTCTTCGATCCAATCACACAATAATAGGTACCATTTTTTTCTACTATTTTAGGATCTCTAAAATCTACTACAGAACTTCCTGAAGGTACATCTTCTTCACTAAGAACAGGATTATTTTCATACTTCACAAAATTTACACCATCTTCAGAAAAAGCGATATTTTGATTTTGCCTAGTTAGTGTTTCGTCTTCTTCGTTGGGCAAATGACCTGTATACATTAGATACAAAATCCCATCCTTTTCTATTGCGCTCCCAGAAAAACAGCCCCCTTTATCGTAGTTCTCATCAGGAGCTAAAGCTACCGGTAGATGCTCCCACTTCAATCCATCCTTACTCTTAGCATGTCCCCAATGCATAGGACCCCACTGCGAATCATAAGGATAGTATTGATAGAATAAATGATAGTATTCTTGATAGAAAGAAACTCCATTAGGATCGTTCATCCAACCTACTGTTGGAGCAAAATGAAATGTTGGATAATATTGCTTATTCACCTCGTTCTTTTTTTCTTTTACAATTTGATTTGCGTTATTTAAAGAATAATTCATATTTTATTATTTCACTCCTGTTCCAGAACTGCTAAGTCCTTGTACTAAGTATTTTTGGAAAAAGACATATATTAAAATCAAAGGAATAGTTGAAATAGTTAAGATAGCCATCACTTGGTTAATATACACTGGTTCAGTATTGTTGAGATTAGTTATAGCTACCTGTAAAGGATGTCTCTGAGAATTTGTCAGTACCATTAGTGGCCAAATATAGTCATTCCAGCTCATAATAAAAGACAAGGTCCCAACTGTAGCTATAGCTGGTTTAGACATGGGTAACATTATTCTCCAGTAAATTTGAAACTTAGAGGCTCCCTCTAGTGTTGCCGCTTCCTGCAATTCAGTTGATATTGCTCTAAAGAAAATAGTGAACATGTAAATATATAGCGGAGTAGAAATTAAAGGTAAAATTACAGCCAATGGAGTGTCTAACACCCCTAGACGTTGGGTAACTACAAATCTAGTAATTATTATTGTTTCACCTGGAATTACCAGCAAAGCTATCATTAATGCAAATATGATTTTTTTGAACTTAAAGTCAACTGTTGCAAACGCAAATCCCGCCAACGAATTCACTATTATTGAACCCAAAGTTACACTAATAGCATAGAATAAACTATTTGAAATATATCTAACAATATTAAAACGACTAAAGATTGCATCATATGGTGTAAACCATTCACTAACATGCCCCGCAGGAAGAAATGCTCGAATTGTTCCCATATCACGAAAAATTTCTGCTTCTGGCTTCATGGAAGATACTATCATCCACACTAATGGAAAGATAAATAAAATAGCCAGCATAATACTTAAAATATGAAATAGAATTGATTGCGTTTTATTGCTCATTTGTGTCCCCTCCTATGAACTTACGCTGAAGCAAGGTGAACATGATTATAACTCCACCATATACAACTGTTAATGCACTGGCAAAACCTACTTGTCTATCGGTAAAACCAGTTCTGTAAATATAGTACACAGGGGTCATCGTAGAGTTCAAAGGGCCCCCTTGTGTCATTACCATAGGCTGAATAATCAACTTAAATGCATCAATCAAAGTTGTTGTAAGAATCAATAGAGATGTTGGCTTAAGCATAGGTAATGTTACATTTAAAAATTGTTGCCACTTAGAAGCACCATCTATTCTAGCTGCTTCGTAAATTTCATTGGGTATATTCTGTAAACCGGCTAGAAAAATCAGCATTTGAAATCCCGCCCCTTGCCAAGCCGACACAACTATAATTGCATACATCGCTTGATCCGGGCTACTTAAAAATGGTTGAGGAGAAACACCCACCCTTACTAATATTCCATTTATTAATCCAGATGAGGGATTTAAAAGATACAGCCAAAGAACTGAAACAACAACTAGTGACATAACTACAGGTGAGAAGAAAGCTACTTTATAAAATAAAGTACTTCTACTTCTTCGATTTACTAATAGCGCTAAACCTAATGCAGTCCCAACTTGAATAGGCATAATGAAAATAACAAACTGAAAAATATTCATAATGCTTTGTCTCATTAAACGATCATTGAACATTCTTCTGAAATTCTCAAGACCAATAAATTCAGTTAATTGAGGAGTTAGCATATGATAATCAGTCAATGAATAGTATAAAGACATCATAGATGGTAAAAACATAAATAAACCAATAATAATTAAAGCCGGCAATAAGAAAGCATATCCAATAATATTTTCTTTCATCATATTTTTATTGAGTTTTCTAGTATTAGTATTTAATAAATCAGATTTAGTAACCATTCAACTTCCCCCTTGTCTAACATAGAACTAAAAGCTGAGCGAAGCCTAGCTTTTAACTGCTTATTCTAAATGTCCTTCTATCTCTTGCGCTTTTAAATCTAGTAACTCTGAAACATCTGGGTTTTGTTCATAATAAGATACTTCTGTCACAGTTTCTTGGAAGGTTCTGCTTACTTGAGGATAATTAATTAATACAGGTCTTGCTCGCCCGGTACGTGAATTTTGCTCAATTAAGACTTGCATTGGCTCATCTACCTCTTCAAGCATTCTATCAGCTACAGACTGTCTAGCAGGTAAAACTGAGTTCCCCATACTCATATTGTACAATTGCTCTTCGGAAGTTAGAAAATCAATTAAAGCAGCAGCACCTTCAGGGTTGTCAGTTGAAGTTGTCATGCCGTACGCCCAACTACCCGTGGGACTTACTAACTCTCCTGTTTCTGGAGAAACAGGATACGGCATGATACCGTACTCTATGTCTTGATATTCACTTTCAAGTTGCTGTATTGTCCATGAACCACTCAACAATAGAGCGTATTCTCCAGTATGGAAGCCAAAATCAACTGGTGTGATTGTAGAGTAGCCTTCGCTTACTAAACCTTGAATAAAGTCAAAAGCTGATGCAGTCTCTTCTGAATCGAAATATCCAACAGACTCAGTTCCAGATTCATTTGTAATTTCTCCACCAGCTGACCATACGAATGGTGAGAATGCATACATTAACCATTCTGATTGATCATCAAAACCAACATCAATAACAGGCCCATCAAAATATCCATGTAAAGTTTCTAACATATCATTAAATTCATTCCAGTCCCACGGATTATCTACGGTCGGTAAGTTAGATGTATCAATTCCTGCTTCCTGTAACATATCTTCATTGTAGAAGACGCCTACACTTGATTCTGAAAACCCGATAGCATACAATTCATCTTCGAACGTACCTTGTTCAATTATACTAGGTAAAAAATCATCTACATTGGATAACATTCCATCAAGAGATTGTAGTATTCCAGAATTAGCATAAGCTGCTGTATTTGGCCCATCTAATGTAATAACATCTGGTAATGTGTCGGTAGTTAATGCAGCATTAATTACATCCTCGTAACCTCCACCAGCCCCACTTCTGGGAATGTATCTTACTGAAGCTGTCAATCCATCTTCGTTAGATTCATTAAACTCATTAATCGAATCGACCATTACTTGACCTTCAGCAGATTCTTCAGAAAATTGAACCCACATAGTTATTTCATTTGCATCTCCACTTTGACCATCTGGGGTTTCAGAGTCAAAAGAATCAGCATTCTCATTGTTTTCTCCATTTCCACATCCAAGCATAAAAAATCCCGTACCTAATAAAGAAAGTAACTTAAGCTTATTCAACATATTATTTCCTCCTATGTGAAACCGTTTTATTTAACAATTAAAGTATATGTCATCCGGTTTCATATGTCAACCGCTTGACATATTCTTTTTTAAATATTGCTAGTACACTCTACTGCACTAGCAATATTTAAGTTAGCTTAGTCGTATTTGAAGAAATTAACTCTACAGGATAAATAATTTGTTTTTCAACTTCTCTTCCATTTATTAAATTAATTAACGCTTCAACAGCGCCTTTAGCAAGAAGGTCTATGGGCTGTCTAATAGTACTTATTTCAGGATTTAAAAGCCTTATCATTTCTGTTCCATCGAAACCTATTACTTTTAATTTTTTCGGGATTTCAATACCTAAATCTTTTGCAGCATTAATAAAGAGTTTAGCCATCACATCGTCTCCTGCAAATACCCCGTCATACTTTTCCGTTAATAAAATTGACTTAATTATTTCAATCTTTTTATCAAAAGAATAGTTAAAAGGAATTTCAATTATATTGGACTTTAATCCATGCTCAGAGACTACTTTTCTGTATGCTTCAGATCGATCGTTTGCTGGGGTTAGTATATTTTTATCTCCAACAACACATAATATGCTTTTACAGCTATTATTGATTAATTCTTTTGTAGCCAATTCTCCACCCAGATAATTATCACTTTGAATTATTGGAATCTCCTGAGTAATTTCTCTTTCAATTGACACGATTTTATTTTCTAAGTTCTTGTATTCAGATATATCAATATTATGAGACCCCACTATTATGCCATCTACTCTTCTTTCTTTTAATAACTTTAAATACTTCTTCTCATTCTTTATATCATTTAAACTATTGCAGATAAATAAATTATAACCATTCTGAGCAAGCAACTTTTCAATATGGAAAGTTAATTCCCCGAAATAAGGATTTTTAGTAGTCGGAATAATCAACGCAATAAACTTGGTTTCATTTGTAAAAAAAGACCTTGCAATTTCATTCGGTGTATAATTTAACTCATCTACTGCTTTCATGACTTTATCTTTCATTTCATCACTAATGTATCCTCTATTGTTAAGTACTCTCGATACAGTAGTTACAGAAACTTCTGCTTTTTTAGCAACGTCTTTTATAGTGGTATTTTTCATACTTTTTCTCCCTTTTTTTCAGAAGTAATTACCAATTTTTTTGTTTTTTCGTGTTGTTTTAATGCAACTATCGTTGCTCTATCAATTAAAATACAAAAAGGCACCTCTTCCCCCCCTTAATCTGATAAAATGAAGTTCACTAAAACAAAC
>NZ_BAAGIQ010000103.1:0-6385 GCF_054658175.1 Alkalibacterium sp. s-m-28 | reverse complement strand
TCGGTCATGACGATGCCCTTAAAACAGCAGCTAGCCGAAAGGCTTACTGGCGAATTTCACGAACTGAAATCATACACCGAGCATTAACAAATAAAAAGTTCGTAGAATGGGGATTAAGAGATTTAATACATTTGTACGAGCGATAGAGATATTTAAATTATTGAACCGCCGTGTACGGAACCGTACGCACGGTGGTGTGAGAGGACGGTAAATAAATTAATTATTTACCTCCTACTCGATTGTGTCATGTATACTGATACAAGAGTATAACTGAAGGAGACATACAGCATGGAAAGAATTGAATCAGTTCAGAACAAGCAAGTAAAGGAATGGAAGAAACTGCTGACACGAAAAGGCAGGAAAAAACAGAATAAATATCTGATAGAAGGACTGCACCTAGTAGAAGAGGCCGTCAAAGCCGGCATAGAGATCGAACACATTCTGATTCGTGAAGATAAGCTTGATCAATACACAGCCATTGTCGATCAGGTGCCGGGAAATCTCATTATTATTTCAGAATCGATTTCTGAATCTTTAAGTGATTCCGTAACTGAACAGGGCATTTTCGCGGTCATCATGCAGAAGGAAGAAGAGAACGCTATTCATGGGAATAAGCCAGTACTGATGCTTGATCAGGTTCAAGATCCCGGAAATCTTGGTACCCTGATTCGAACAGCTGATGCTGCTGGTTTTGAAGCCGTGATCATTGGGGAAGGGTCAGTCGATTTATATAACCCCAAGGCACTGAGGTCTGCTCAGGGCAGCCATTTTCACCTGCCTGTCATTCATTCAGCTCTTGAAAACTGGATCAGTCAGTTTAAAGAGAAGAATATACCTGTATATGGCACAGCGCTGGATGAGCGGGCTGTATCTTACCATACGGTAGAACCGAAAGAACAGTTTGCGCTTATAGTAGGAAATGAAGGCAATGGGGTAGCTGATCACTTGTTACAGGAGACTACGACCAATCTCTACATCCCGATCAAAGGCCAGGCTGAATCTTTGAATGTCGCTATAGCCGCCAGCATCCTTATGTTTTCTTTACATCAATGAGTAGAAATTTGACAGAAATATCACATTTGATATGAAAACGTTTTACAGGAGCCTTTCATCCTTTAAAATCAGACGTATTAGGAGTACTATAAGTACTATAAGTACTGGACAGGCAATTAGACCTGTTATTTAAACTAACTTTATTACATTAAATACTCTGACTAAGATCTGATAAAGGAGAGCTTCCATGGAATTCGTTCGTTCAATTTGGGAAAATGACAAAGATTATATGACATTGGTCGAAGACCTGCTTGAAAGCGAAGATTTACTTAAACTAGACGATATTACGCATCACCATTATACAACACGACTCATTCACTCACTGTTCGTTTCTTATGTCAGCTATAAAATAGCTAAGCGACTGAAACTGAACGCTAGAGCCGTTGCAAGAGCAGGACTGCTTCATGACTTTTTCCATGAATGCAGAGAAGAGATTGCTCTTATGAATGAAGGTTCGCATAATTGTGTTCACCCAAAAATAGCCGTCAAGAATGCACAGCGTCTGACGGAATTAAGTGAACTTGAAAAAGATATCATCCTTAAGCACATGTTCCTGACTACTACAGGGGTCGGTATTCCTAAATACAAGGAAAGCATGATCGTTACATGTGTAGACAAATATTGCGCAATCAATGAAGTATCTACACCGCTTAGAATGAAAGCTAAAGCAAAACTGGCTGAATGGAGCCTCAAGTTGAGAGTCGTCCATGCCTGATTCCAGCTGATAATTAAAAAAATTCAAGCCGTTTCCAGTTAAGTTCTAAAAAGAACTTAATTGGAAACGGCTTTTTTTGGTGCACGATGCCATTTCCTGATTATTGAACAAGGGAGCATTTGGCAAGCACTGGTTTCATTTGATAAAAGTTTAGAGAAGTGATTCTGACAGCATGAGTGCAGGAAAAAAAGCGATGCCGGATAAGCTCTTCGGCATCGCTTCAGACTAGTTAGTCAGTCGGTTCGTCAGAAGTCAGGGAGACTTTCTGAGGTTTAATTTGTCACGGAGAAGGCCGGAACTGACAGCAGTCAGCGGAATAGAGAGGATCAGTCCAATGCTTCCAGCTAAAGCTCTAATGACTTCCGTCGCAATGACATTCATATTGATGATGCTGATGAACGGTTCCTGATAGGCCGTGAACAGTAAAAGCAGTGGGATCATTGATCCAATGTAAGCCAGGATCAACGTGTTAGCCATCGTTCCCATAATATCTTTTCCGACATTCATACCTGATAGAATCAGGCGTTTTGTAGAAACAGTCGGGTCAGCCATCCGTATTTCTTCCATAGCAGAAGCAATGGACATGCCGACATCCATCACAGCACCAAGTGCACCCATGATGATCCCCGCGAAAAGCAAGCCACTGAAATTAAAGTCCACATTTTGTGGGATATACATGAGCATCATAGCTTCCTGACCGGACAACCCAGTCAAGTTGATCTGGTTCCCGACGATATAAGCTATGAGTCCCGAGATCAGTACCCCACCCAATACACCTGTGATGGCAGCAATGGATTTGATGTTCAGGCCGCCGACTGTCAAAATAGTGACCACCGTAATGATAAGAGAAATCAGGATAGTCATGAGTATCGGGCTGTATCCTGCAAGCAGGCCGGGAATGAGTACTCTTAATAGAAGGAACAAGGTCAAAGCGAGAGTCAGGATCGTCTTCAGTCCTTTCAGCCCGCCAAGCAGGATAAGAAGGACAACGAACAGAGCCAGTACGATATATATTGTTCGATCTCTCTCGTACTCAACGATATGAACCTGAGACTCCCCGCCAATTTCAATGACGCTGATCAGAATTCTGTCTCCAGGCTCCACTTCAAAGTCGGAACCCGGATTTCCAGTAAGGGTATGGATAGCCTCGACTTCCTCGCCCTCCTGGTCACCTGAAAGGATTTCAACGCGAACTGTCTGTATTTCTTGATAGAACCCTTCATCCAGACCAGGACCGTCACCTGGAAGGACTTCAATGACTCTGGCTCGTTCTATTTCGTCCGCTGGAACATCCTCAAAATCATTATTGTATTCATCAATCGTTTCAAATTCTTCAAACTCCTCGAAATCTTCACTATCATCGTCCAGTTCCGAAGCAAGCAGTCTGCTTTGGGAGTCGAATGGACCGGATGCTTCTTCAGCATGAGCTGAGTAGATAAAGTAGGGGATGATCAGATTCATCAGCAGTGTGATCATCACTAAGCGTTTCTTCATGTGTTCATTCTCCTCATTTTAAGTTTTTGTGTCTGCCTGGAGACGGGCTTTATGAAACGGATGGTCTCTCACAGCAAACAAAAAGAGCATCTAATGCTGACTACTTGGTGGCTCAGTAGGTACTCTCATGTATTTCAAGTATAGCATGAACAAACAGGTAGAAAGAGAGGAATTAAGTGACAGTTTATTTAAAACTTTGTGGCAGGGAAGGAGGTAAATGGGGCATATCAACTTGGACAGGACGCAAGACGGACGACATGTCACGACAAAAAAGTTAAATATAGGATTTGTAGTGATGAATATGCCATATATCGATTTATAGATCTGTTCATTGTCTTCCATAAATACAAGTTCTTTACGGCCGCTCTCATAATGGACTAAATAGGTATCAAACTGATCAGTATCGAATGTATCCTGTCCTTCTAACTCTTCATATTGGACAGGAGTCAACCTATTTATATTAAGGGATAATAACTATTGCTTGAACAAATCACTCACATTCGTTATGATTATGTAGGAAAAGGAATGACCTTGTTAGGTGAGGCTCCCATATGGAGACACGCTACTGCCCAGAAATGTCCAAAGACGCCAATGGGTCAGCAGGAATCTTCGGATGAAGGGGATTTTTAATGTAGCTGAGACTGAAACAGACTCTATGCCATATGAAGCTGAAGCTCAACGACAGAGGTGTATGAAGATGAACTCTGTATTCATGTTCTTTACACGCTCTTATTGGCGTGTTTTTTTATTTATAATGATAGATAACACACAGAGAGGTTATTGACCAGCTAATTTACGGAGGTGAAGCGAAGATGGACCCTGTTCCCTTGTGTATCGGGTATAAATTTAAAGAAGTTAAAAAATCAGGTTATTCGCTTAGCCCGATTAAAATAGAAAGGACGATTACCTATGAAATTAATGAAAAGCAACAAGCAGAAAACGTATGACCAGATTTTTCTGGCTGCAAAAAAGAATGACCGCGAGACATTCAGAGAACTGTTCCTGAGACTGCATGATCGGGACCAGCACGAAGTCTTTCATTTGTTATATCCTGAAAAGAAGAGGAAAATTTCCGAATTTTTAAGTCCTGAAGAATTTGCAGAAATTTTCGAATGGATGGAAACAGAAGACCAGGAAGATGCAGTTCACTATTTACCAGATGAATACATGGCTCAAGTATTCAACTTTATGGCAGCAGATGATGTGGCTCACTTCCTGACTGAAAGTGACGAAACAGATAATCAGACTCTGCTCGCTATGATGGATGAGGAAGAAAGTCAACGTGTTCAGGAACTCCTGTCGTATGCACCGAAAACAGCCGGATCCATTATGACCAAAGAGTTCATTGCTATCCATTATAAGCAGACTCTGACAGAAGTCATCGAACAGCTGCGACAGATCGGTCGCGAAGCTGAGACGATTTATTACTTATATGTTGTAGATGAGAAGGAAAGACTGGTCGGCGTGCTCTCGCTCAGAGACTTGCTGCTCTCTCCTGAAACTGAAACGGTTGAAAACATCATGTTCAACCAGGTCGTTTCAGTCCGCATCGATGAAGACCAGGAACAGGTCGCCCGCATCATTCAGGATTATGACCTGCTTGCCATACCAGTCCTTGACCATGAAGGCAAAATGCAGGGGATCGTTACTGTCGATGATGTCATGGATGTCCTGGAAGAAGAGGTAACGGAAGACTTTAACGAATTCGCTGCGATCAAGCGCAGTGATGATGACCGTAAAACTAAAGTCACACCGTTCAGTACAGCGAAGTCACGAACACCCTGGATCGTTATCCTTCTCTTCCTTGGAATGATCACTGGTGGACTGATTGGGGCATTTGAAGAAACCCTGGACTCGGTCGTACTTCTGGCAGCATTCATTCCGATGATCATGGATACGGCAGGGAACGTAGGGACCCAGTCACTGGCTGTTGCCGTGCGTAATCTGACGATTGATGACGACAGAGATAAAGACACCTTCTTCCAGACTGTTAAAAATGAATTGGGTGCAGGGATGCTGATGGGGTTGGTTGCTGCTGTGGTTCTGATCGGTATCATCTTTGTCTTCTACGGCAATGCTGTACTGGCCTTAATCATCAGTTTATCCATGTTCATCACGGTCAGTATATCAACAGTGATTGGTACAGTGATCCCGGTTATCATCAACAAGTTCAAGATCGATCCCGCAGTTGCTTCAGGACCATTTATTACGACAATCAATGATTCTATAGGACTTTTGATCTATTTCTCTATTGCAACGTTCTTTCTTGAACACCTGTAACCTGTTATAGTACAATTGTGAACGAAATCCTAAACTTCCTAAAAATAAGTATTAGCTTCTACACATTTCTTTAGTATAATGGTATACTGAAAGACGTGAAAGAAGAGGTGACAATATATGATCGAAATGGCACAGACAAAAGAATCTGAAAAGGTGATATGCCCCAGATTCGAGCAGACTTTTTCAATACTTGGAAAAAAATGGACTGGATTAATCATTGATGTATTGTTGGATGGACCTCGTCGCTTTAAAGATCTCTCTCAGGCAATACCAGGAGTCAGCGATCGGGTACTAGTTGAACGGTTGAAAGAACTGGAAAAAGAAGAAATCGTGACGAGAGACTTGGATGACACGTGCGATATCCGTTCAGGTTACCGCCTGACAGCTAAAGGTAAAGCTTTAAGAAATGTCATGAATGAAGTGCAGGAGTGGGCAAATCAGTGGATTTGTGATACTGAATTAAATAACTTAAACGATAGATGAAAAAGAGTAGAGATGACTGATCAGTACCAGAGAACAGTGCCCAGGCTGAAAGCATTGACTGAGGAGTCTCTTGAAGTTCACTTTCATCGTGTACTCTGCACATATCTGCAGGGTCAGACATGGATCGGTAATTAAAATCCCGGTATGCGCCGTTATGCATGAGTGCAGAAGCAGTGGCTTCTGAACAAGGGTGGTACCGCGTGTTGACCTCGTCCCTCTATTGGGACGGGGTCTTTTTGGTGCGCCCGGCATGGGCGACAACTTGGTGGTGAAAGTCCACTACAGGCTTTGCAGTAGGAACTGTTAGTGAATGACAAGGGTGTCCACCGTGAGGTGGAATCTGAAGGAAGTCGGACGCAA
>NZ_BAAGIQ010000102.1:0-6722 GCF_054658175.1 Alkalibacterium sp. s-m-28 | reverse complement strand
TCACCCTTGTGACCTTAACTGAAACCATTCAAGTGTTTGTCAAGGGCAAATGCGGCTCCGATTGGTATAGTCAGTGGGCCTTCACCACCTTTAATTTTTAGTTTTCATAAAAAATTTGACAGTTCCTCATATGTAGACCACTTATCATCACCTAGTCTGGCAAGATAAAAGTGATAGTTTATGTTGTATTATTTTAATTAATATATAAAATAATAACAAAAGTAGACTGATTGACAGGGATAACTGACAAAAATAATTATATTATGACCTATTGTTATAGTGTTTTTTGACAGTCGTTACGTTTTGCTCTAAGTTAAAACTGTTCATTTGGATTATATTGTAATACTCTTAAAAACTCCTGGCAGAGGAAAGCGACTTGATTCAGTCACTATTCCCTCTATCAGGAGTTTTTATTAGTTATATTGAGTTGCCTTATCCTTCGTTATAAGCAAAAGATTCTTTTTTAGATTTTTCTTCACGAACTGGTTTCAGCTGTCCTACTTCTCCAATTGGAAGAACAGTTTTACCGTACACTTCGTTCAGTACTTGAGCCATAGCGGCATAAATCGCAGACAATCCACAGAAAATACCTTCGTATCCAGCGATTGTCAGGATCAGAACAGATCCAGTGAAGTTACCGACTGCCAGCAGGAAGAACAGAATAGTCAGCGAACCGAAAACGACCTGCAGTGCTCTGTTGATGCGTAACGTTCCGACGAACATGAACAATGTGAACAGTCCCCACATGAACAGGAAGGCTGCCATTGATAATGAATCTGGAGCGTCTCCAAGTCCAAGCATCGGAAGGATATTCAAGCCGACCAGTGCCATCCAGAAGAAGCCGTATGATGTAAATGCTGTTGTTCCAAACGTATTGTTCTTTTTGAATTCCATGATGCCGGCAATGACTTGAGCCATTCCACCAAAGAAAATCCCCATTGCCAGTATCATTGCATCAAGTCCGAAAAATCCTGCATTATGAATATTAAGTAAGACGGTTGTCATTCCGAACCCCATAAGTCCCAGTGGAGCTGGATTTGCTGTTATCTCTTTAAAGGTTACTACTTTTTCGTTTTCCACGTTTAACACTCCTCGTTTATCTATGCACACAAGTGACTAGTATACAGATACATTGTGAAGTCTGTCAACCGTATATTAGTATTATCTTAGTTATAGCGCTTACTCTTCTCATTAACCATTTTACAAGTCGTGAAACTAAGTTATGAAAACCTTCCCTTCTATTAATTGTCTGTGACCGTAATTTTTATTATAGAGGAAGCATAGAGCATTCTCTATGCCTCATATCTCTAACTTATGAGGGATTCAGCTTATTAAAAATTGACGAATGCCTCATTTATTATGTTTATGACCGATTCAGGCTTATACAAATTAGTCGAATGCCTCATATAGCCCATTTATGAGGCATTCGCTTACCTACTCCTAAGCCTTCCAAAGAAACAACAAAAAAAGAGGGGCCGACTTTGTCTTAAGCAACAAAATCAGTCCCTCTTTTTATTTACATATTAAGTGTTAATTCCCAATTAACTATTTTTCCGTTCACTATCATAGATTCCGTCTTTTCCAAAGAATTCCTTAGTCTGACGGACAATGACCGGGCTCAGTATCAGCAGTCCGATCAAGTTAGGCAGAGCCATCAGGCCGTTCAACGTATCTGCCAGAGCCCAGACAGCTCGCAGGCCACCAATAGATCCCACTACAATCAGCGGAATGAAGAGCATTCGGTAAAAGACGATCGATTTAGGTCCGAACAGGTATTCCATACACCGCTCGCCGTAGTATGACCAGCCTAGTAATGTAGAAAAGGCGAAAAATATCAGTCCGAAGGTTACAATATAGCCTCCGTATGCAATCCCTTCATTGAATGCTGATGTAGTCAGTGCTGCTCCGTCAAGGCCGGTGTCGACTGCTCCTGTCATAACGATAACCATCGCTGTAATGGTACATATTACGATGGTATCGGCGAAGACTTCGAAAATCCCCCATAAGCCTTGTCTGACTGGATGATCCGTTGTTGTTGCTGCATGAGCAATTGGGGCACTCCCTAGCCCCGCTTCATTAGTGAACACTCCGCGTGCCACTCCGTAACGAATAGATAGAGTCAAAGTCGATCCGACGAATCCACCGGCTGCAGCCGATCCTGTAAAGGCATCACGAAAGATGACTCCGAAAGCCTGAGGAACGAGCTGGATGTTGGCAATGATAATAATCAGTCCACCTATAATGTAAATAGCAGCCATAAACGGCACAACGATTTCAGTCACTTTTCCTATTTTCTTAATGCCTCCGACAATGACCAAAGCAACCAATACGGCCAGAACGATCCCTGTGATCCAAGGCTGGATTCCAAAAGTGGCATTCAGGGAATCAGCTACTGAATGCGACTGCACCATGTTTCCTATTCCGAATGTTGCTGCTGCCCCAAAAATCGCAAACAGAACAGCCAGCCATCTCATGTTGGCCCCTTTTTCAAGATAGTACATTGGGCCACCGACGAATCGGCCGTCTTCTGTTTTCTCTCTATATTGAATAGCTAGTACGACTTCTCCATATTTTGTTGCCATTCCAAACAGTGCGGCAATCCACATCCAGAAAACAGCTCCAGGCCCACCGATCGCTATTGCTGTTCCGACTCCAGCAATGTTTCCTGTTCCCACTGTAGCCGCCAGAGCGGTTGAAACAGCCTGAAACGCGGTCACTTCCCCTTCACCTACTTGAGACTTTGAAAACATCTTTAAAAATGTTTGTTTTAACATGTATCCGAACTTAGTAAACGAGATAAAGCGTGTTCTGACTGTCAGCAATACCCCTGTCCCGACAATCAGAATCAGAAACGGCCAGCCCCAGACTAAATCATTGACGACCCCGTTGACCTCCAGTACCCATTCCATAAACCTCTCCATATTACTCTCCCCTAACTCTTTTTCATAATATCTAAATATACACAATCACTTGAACTTTGTATATGTTTTTTTGAAGGAGCTGCGGGATGAGCCAGTATCGCTTCGATTGATTTTTATTCCCGTTAATCAGTTTCCTGCTTTTCATTTCTAAATATTCCGTCTTTCCCGAAATAATTCTTGGTCAGTCTGACGACGACTGGACTCAGTAGGAGAAGGCCGATCAGGTTAGGGATGGCCATCAATTAAACTACTAACGATCAGTGCTTACGAATAGAACAATGGATGAACGATTAGCCTAGGAAAATATTAGACTACAGAACGCCATATGACTGTTTTGTCAATGCGCTTCGGTCAGATCGCTTAACTTGTGAGTCCTTGACATCGAGCCTCCTTCAACATGAAATTTACAAATAAAATTTTGTGAGTAAAAATGACAACGGGCTTAGTCATGAGAGTATCTGTCTTCTCATGACTAGGTCCATTCGTTGTTATATATCCTGTAACAGTTCGTTTGCCAATAGTTTATAAACGTTAAGTCTCTGCTTTTGAGTATGCTGAATGCTGCAGATCATGGCTTCCTGAAATCCATAGGTTTCCTGATCTTTTCTCAACTTATCTGCTACTTCGGCTGCCGTTCCAACGAGATGAATGCCCCGGTTCTGTGTGGCCGCAGCCTGTTCCTCATCAGTGAACTGGTAATCCGCTGCTTCTTCAGGAGTCATCAGCTGGTCCATGCGTCCCTGACTCAGACGAATGCGGGCGATATCCTGAGGCTTTGCCAGGTATTCCGCTTCTTCTTTCGTTTCCGCTGCCGTAACTAAATAGGCTACGCTGATTTCAGGCTTGTCCATAAATTCAGATGGCTCGAAATGGTGGCGATACAAGTCGAAGATCTCTTTTCGCATGGCACCAAGCATAAAGAACTGAGCGAAGGAGTACCCCATTCCTCGTCTTCCTGCTTCCATAGCACTATCTCCGCTCGATCCCAATAGCCATGCCTCTGGAATCGCTACATTCTGAGGAGCAGCAGGGGTATACCTGTATAACGGATCGTTAGGAACCGTATCTCTAATCAGTTCAAGTCCTGTGTCCAGCTTCTCATAAAGATGGTCAAAATCAGGTTTAACTCCTTGTGATAAAGCGTATATCGACCGCTGATCCCCTCCAGGTGCCCGTCCTACACCGTAATCAATTCTGCCGGGAGCCAGTGCACTTAATGTCTTGAATACTTCCGCCATTTTCAGTGGAGAGTAATGCATCATCATCGTTCCACCAGTTCCCAAACGGATTTTATTCGTTTTTGCAGCGATATAGGCAGCAATGATTTCTGGTGCAGAGCTGGCAAAGGCCTCACTTCCATGGTGTTCAGCCATCCACATCCGGTCATATCCTAATTTTTCTGCATGTTGCGCCAGCTCCACAGCATACTCAACTGCCTGCTGGGGGGTATGTCCCGTTGTTACTGGTGCCTGATCTAATACACTCAATCGCATCATCTATCTATCCTTTCTTTCATCGCACCTTAATTATTAATCGATAGAGCTTGTAGCTACTGATCTGTAAAATAGGTAAAAAAATGTTAGAGCATTCTTCTTATATCATACGCCTACCCCAATCATCTGTCCATTTTGGGGCACAAGTATTTTAATTAATCGAACTGCTGAATCTTCCCCTTGACCCTCTCACTTACATGCTCTATTATTGCAAGAGCATAAACAGTATTAATGAATAAGCAGTCACTCACTTTGGCGGAGTGGTCTTTAGAATGAACCTAGAATAGAGGAAGATAAAATGATAGCTAAAGCAAAAGAAGACATTGAAGGCTTAAAAGCCATTGGTAAAATCTGCGGCTCGATACGGGATGAGCTGGTTTCCAAGGCTTTACCCGGTATCACGACAAAAGAACTGGACGACATTGCCGGCGGATTGTTCGAAGAGGCTGGTGCTCAGTCCGCACCTAAAGGCGTTTACGATTTCCCTGGATTTACATGCATCAGCATCAATGAAGAAGTGGCCCACGGTATTCCAGGAAACCGAGTCATTCAGGAAGGCGATCTGGTCAATATAGATGTATCCGGATCTAAAGACGGTTACTTTGCCGATACTGGAATATCTGTACTGATTGGAAAGGGACACCCTGATCAGCAGAAAGTCTGCGATGTCGCTCAGGAAGCCTTTGAAGCAGGACTGTCCTTGGTTAAACCGGGCGCTCATACTAGCTCGTTAGGTAAAGTTGTCCATGATACGGCTAGAAAGAACGGCCTCACAGTAATTAAAAACCTGACCGGCCATGGCATCGGACGCTCGATCCACGAAAAGCCGGACCACATTTTCAATTATTACTCCAAATGGGACGACGTTAAATTAAAGGAAGGCATGGTGATCGCCTTCGAACCATTCATCTCAAACAATGAGCAGGAAGTTGACCAGTCCGATGATGGATGGACACTCGTCACTGAAGACAGTTTTGTCGCTCAGTATGAACATACGATTATCGTGACTAAGGATGGACCGATTGTTGTAACTAAGTAAAAATCAACTCCTTAAAACAGTCCAATATTTATTAAAATCGGTTCTATAATATAATAGTTGCCAGAAAAAAGCACAGACAGCCGTCCGTGCTTTTTTTCATATTCAAGTTTTTCTACAATTGATTCTCTCTAAATGCTATTAAGCATCTTTCATACTTAAAAGTCTGCAGCCGGTTTATTATTTATAATGTTTATCAGTTGGTATTCACCGTTTCTGTATTTGAAGACACTTGCATCGCACTTGTCCCTTCATTTTTTAGTGAAGCAATGACTGTCAGCATATATATTTTGGACACTAATGCCGATAAAGACCCAACCACAATCAGCCCAGTCAGTTGACTTGTCGCAGCTGCTGTCAACAGCAGGACGGCTACACCAGAAATCAAAAGATACCGTGTATCTTTTGTAGTATAGGTGTTCACCCTATCTACCTGCTGCATTTCAGTAAACCTGATGATTACAGACTCGAATAATTTATGAAAGACGGTCAGTTCAACCACCATATGTACTGGAGGGTAAAAGAGCAGGAGCATACTCAACATCTGAAAATCCAGACTGATCAAAGGAGAAATACCTTCCAGAAAGGAAAAAGTGAAAAGAATACACAGCCCGCTGTTAATGAGCGTGCGATTTTGAGCTGGAAGATTTTCCTCGATTTCTCCAAAGCCTTTGATCAAGATGTACCACCCGATTATACTGGGAAAAAGAATGAGAAAGCCTACCGAGACATTAATAATCGATAGGATATAGCCCCAGAAAATTTTCTTGTATCCACTAGCTGGTTTCGTCACGTCTATCTTCCTCCCCTGTATTCAACAGTCTATATAAATCAATCATTTCGTACTCGGGATAGTGGGTGTATCTATTAAGAAGAGAGACATGATATGACGTTCCTTCACTTGTCGATACTGTCAGTGTGGGTTCAGTATTCAAATAAGCAGATCCTTCAAGAGGCGTTTCACTAGTCGACTTTTCAACTCTAACTGTAAGTGTATCCCCCGATTCGATTAGAAGACCTTCTGCCTGTTGAGCAGTTACCCCGTTGGTTGGAAATGAATTTCTATGTATATATTCCACCTTATCAGAAAACACAGTCTCATTCTACCTGTAATCAAATCAAAACGCGCAGAGTAGAATCTGCACGTATGTGTCAAGACTTTGGCGGAAACTTTTTTTCTAGAGATGGTAACTCTTCAATTTTAATATTAAAATGGCTCATTCTGTGTGTTTCATTACCCAAACATTTTCTTCAGTTGTCCCATTGGACTTG
>NZ_BAAGIQ010000101.1:0-6728 GCF_054658175.1 Alkalibacterium sp. s-m-28 | reverse complement strand
GGAATGTTTGTTGGTAACTACATTTTACCAAAGAGAGGTGTCTTTTTCTGTACTTTTAAGTTCAATATTCTAACTGATCTTTACGGTAAAAGGATAGAACGTCGTTCTTAGGGGTGCGAAACTTGAGAATTAAACACAAACTAAATAGCGGTAACATTCCTTTATACCAAAAGATGAGAGAGTACCAAAATAGGGGGATAAAATAATGAACTATTACAGCGATTCCTTTATACCAAAAGATGAGAGAGTACCAAAATATGATAGCAATCAAGCCATACAAGCCGAATATTCCTTTATACCAAAAGATGAGAGAGTACCAAAATCGATATCTTTGCGCACCTTTCGTGAGTAGGATTCCTTTATACCAAAAGATGAGAGAGTACCAAAATCGCGAAATACTTCGAGGTAATAAATGATTTATTCCTTTATACCAAAAGATGAGAGAGTACCAAAATACCGGTCCACAGAGTTCTCCATTCTTCCTAATTCCTTTATACCAAAAGATGAGAGAGTACCAAAATTGAATGGGTGTACGTCTATGCCTTCAACCAATTCCTTTATACCAAAAGATGAGAGAGTACCAAAATCCTTATCGGGATTGTTTTTTCTCCACTCTCATTCCTTTATACCAAAAGATGAGAGAGTACCAAAATTGAAGAGCATAAGAAATACCAATGGGATGAATTCCTTTATACCAAAAGATGAGAGAGTACCAAAATTTGGAGGGAACTAATATGCCGTATCTTACGATTCCTTTATACCAAAAGATGAGAGAGTACCAAAATCAGGCAATGCCGTAGCCTTTTATCACAGGCATTCCTTTATACCAAAAGATGAGAGAGTACCAAAATCGTCACTGGCGTTATTATCCGCCCGTCTCATTCCTTTATACCAAAAGATGAGAGAGTACCAAAATCGTCACTGGCGTTATTATCCGCCCGTCTCATTCCTTTATACCAAAAGATGAGAGAGTACCAAAATCGGGAGAACGACACTAAGCAACGATAGTGCATTCCTTTATACCAAAAGATGAGAGAGTACCAAAATATGCTGATCACTATTCAGAATTAGCAGTAAATTCCTTTATACCAAAAGATGAGAGAGTACCAAAATAGAAGGACGAGCTGATTAAGGAGTGAATGGATTCCTTTATACCAAAAGATGAGAGAGTACCAAAATCACTCGTATACTTTTGAGGGATGACAGTAAATTCCTTTATACCAAAAGATGAGAGAGTACCAAAATCCCATTAACCTAGTATCGGTCATGTCCTTAATTCCTTTATACCAAAAGATGAGAGAGTACCAAAATCACTTAATCACCGCCTTTACTCCTGTTAAGATTCCTTTATACCAAAAGATGAGAGAGTACCAAAATAGCTTCCAACACAGGCATGTAATAAAAGTGATTCCTTTATACCAAAAGATGAGAGAGTACCAAAATTGCACCATAAATATAGGTATGATATACTATATTCCTTTATACCAAAAGATGAGAGAGTACCAAAATCGGTACCGTTGCGCACCTTTCGTCAACAGGATTCCTTTATACCAAAAGATGAGAGAGTACCAAAATCAATCCTCTCAGTTTTTGTTGAGACGGGTTATTCCTTTATACCAAAAGATGAGAGAGTACCAAAATTGTTTAACCCAGTTAGCAAAGCGAATTGGAATTCCTTTATACCAAAAGATGAGAGAGTACCAAAATCTGTGATTCATCCACACTGTAAATGTTCAAATTCCTTTATACCAAAAGATGAGAGAGTACCAAAATCTCCATCAGCGGAATTATCAAGACAGTCAATTCCTTTATACCAAAAGATGAGAGAGTACCAAAATCGACTGATCGAGTGGAGCCGATTTGGATGAATTCCTTTATACCAAAAGATGAGAGAGTACCAAAATTGGATTCGTGTCTTTTCCTAAAAATTCAAAATTCCTTTATACCAAAAGATGAGAGAGTACCAAAATGCGCTGAATATTTTCCAGACCTAGAAATAGATTCCTTTATACCAAAAGATGAGAGAGTACCAAAATGGGTCAACCTTCCCTTGATGTCTTTTAAAAATTCCTTTATACCAAAAGATGAGAGAGTACCAAAATCAAACGAACTCCCTGTTTTCTTCTGCATATATTCCTTTATACCAAAAGATGAGAGAGTACCAAAATAGCAATCCGCATGATGTTGACTGGCTGATCATTCCTTTATACCAAAAGATGAGAGAGTACCAAAATGACTTCCAGCATGTTGTCTGTTCTATGGTCATTCCTTTATACCAAAAGATGAGAGAGTACCAAAATGAGGAGTGAAACCAGTGATAAAAGTGACTTATTCCTTTATACCAAAAGATGAGAGAGTACCAAAATGTTGCGTTGCGTTGCAACACGTTCCTGTTGATTCCTTTATACCAAAAGATGAGAGAGTACCAAAATCCATTGCGGACGAAATACTTTATAATGATAATTCCTTTATACCAAAAGATGAGAGAGTACCAAAATTATTTAAAGCAGCGTTAATAATTTCTTGCTATTCCTTTATACCAAAAGATGAGAGAGTACCAAAATCTGTGTCCTCCTTGCTGTATTTTTCTAAAAATTCCTTTATACCAAAAGATGAGAGAGTACCAAAATGTGCTTCTGATAACTGTTGGACGTTCGTATATTCCTTTATACCAAAAGATGAGAGAGTACCAAAATCAACCATATTCACGTTAGCGTGTAGGTATAATTCCTTTATACCAAAAGATGAGAGAGTACCAAAATAAAGCACACGAGGACGCAACGAAAAACGGAATTCCTTTATACCAAAAGATGAGAGAGTACCAAAATGATAGCATTTGTGACTGTAGTAACCACGGTATTCCTTTATACCAAAAGATGAGAGAGTACCAAAATACGGCGTCCATTGCTTCCTGCATATCCAGCATTCCTTTATACCAAAAGATGAGAGAGTACCAAAATGACGTGTTACCTAGGATAAAATCGTCGTAAATTCCTTTATACCAAAAGATGAGAGAGTACCAAAATTACAGCTCTAATAGAAAGGAAGTACCTAATATTCCTTTATACCAAAAGATGAGAGAGTACCAAAATGTACTTTCTAACTTTGTTTTTCTCATGTTCATTCCTTTATACCAAAAGATGAGAGAGTACCAAAATCTCTTAAACCGACTAGTAACCCGGTTAAAAATTCCTTTATACCAAAAGATGAGAGAGTACCAAAATTGATGTGCAAGCCGTACTAAGTGATTTTAAATTCCTTTATACCAAAAGATGAGAGAGTACCAAAATAAAGACATACGAAATACTTAACTAAGACATATTCCTTTATACCAAAAGATGAGAGAGTACCAAAATAAGTGAGGGCATGAGCTTTAAAGCAGAGGAATTCCTTTATACCAAAAGATGAGAGAGTACCAAAATACTACGTGTGTTGAGCGATTTATGGTATAAATTCCTTTATACCAAAAGATGAGAGAGTACCAAAATTCAAAAGGAGACTGTGAAAAATGGAAATAATTCCTTTATACCAAAAGATGAGAGAGTACCAAAATACCCTGGAGCGGTTTTAGGCGCAGTCGGACATTCCTTTATACCAAAAGATGAGAGAGTACCAAAATCCAGTTGATTATAGTCTGTTCAGAAACTTTATTCCTTTATACCAAAAGATGAGAGAGTACCAAAATCTGGTGGAACGCCTACCTGGTCAAACAATAATTCCTTTATACCAAAAGATGAGAGAGTACCAAAATACTGGCGACCGCCAACGCTGGTCAATATCATTCCTTTATACCAAAAGATGAGAGAGTACCAAAATAGTTCCTCCTTCGCTACCTTCAACGCGTCGATTCCTTTATACCAAAAGATGAGAGAGTACCAAAATAGAAAGCCTCAGCAATTTGTGGGCGCATTTATTCCTTTATACCAAAAGATGAGAGAGTACCAAAATGCAATAGTACACATACCTCTTAATGTCCTCATTCCTTTATACCAAAAGATGAGAGAGTACCAAAATTAAACAAAGAGTTCTTCAGCTACTTCTCCAATTCCTTTATACCAAAAGATGAGAGAGTACCAAAATAACTCTCTAGGGGCAATGTATACAGAAGATGATTCCTTTATACCAAAAGATGAGAGAGTACCAAAATCCACAGGTAAGAAAGTGACTGCCGGACTAAATTCCTTTATACCAAAAGATGAGAGAGTACCAAAATTACGACTAAGAAGGTCGGTTTCCTAGCTAAATTCCTTTATACCAAAAGATGAGAGAGTACCAAAATCAGTTCCTCCTTTGCAATCTTCAATGCGTCATTCCTTTATACCAAAAGATGAGAGAGTACCAAAATTCCTATCGGGTTAATTATTGCCGCCATCGCATTCCTTTATACCAAAAGATGAGAGAGTACCAAAATGACGATTCAATCGAACAAAACCCAATTTATATTCCTTTATACCAAAAGATGAGAGAGTACCAAAATTGCCGATACGCTCGTTTTCGGTCTATCTGGATTCCTTTATACCAAAAGATGAGAGAGTACCAAAATTATATTCACCGGAACACTCAAATCATTTAAATTCCTTTATACCAAAAGATGAGAGAGTACCAAAATTCCACATAAATCTTATAAGCCGGTTCTTTATTCCTTTATACCAAAAGATGAGAGAGTACCAAAATCATAGATGCCTTTCATCCGGTCACCCCTTGATTCCTTTATACCAAAAGATGAGAGAGTACCAAAATCAGATATTGAAAGAGTCATCATAGACAGTTATTCCTTTATACCAAAAGATGAGAGAGTACCAAAATACAGAGTTGTTAATGGTAACATATCTAAGAATTCCTTTATACCAAAAGATGAGAGAGTACCAAAATCCTATTTATGATTTTAGAACAGAAGATGTCATTCCTTTATACCAAAAGATGAGAGAGTACCAAAATACCTTTAATAAAAGGTGAGATAGGCTGTTTATTCCTTTATACCAAAAGATGAGAGAGTACCAAAATTCGTTTGGCTTGATGCCATGCCCACCCGGAATTCCTTTATACCAAAAGATGAGAGAGTACCAAAATAACTATCGCCCATCTTAGTGAGCCGTTCCATTCCTTTATACCAAAAGATGAGAGAGTACCAAAATGCCATTTTCATTATACCCTACCAGTTGTAACCGTATCAATGAATTTAATAAATTCATCAGGAATGCCAGTGTAATCAACTTTGTATGGTATTTGTGTAAGATGTACTAATAAGAATAAGTAGATAAACACAGTTAGTTTATCCACAGACGACAGAGATAAAATCAATAGATTCTCGTCCGACTTATCCACAACGTCAATATACCACTTTTTTGCCACGTCAAACTCATCAGGGTCGAATATGAAGGGAAGCCACTCTTGAATAGTCGATCGATAGTTCTCCAGAACAACATGATTAATGACTTTTTCTTTGAACACAATATTGGACATTCCTCGAAATGGGTGTGTCGTTATAACGATAAATTGTTCAGGTGCAGCTTGTAAAAACTGATCTAACTTTTCCAGCTCTCTTAAATCGAAATGATTCTCAGGGCTAATTAATAAGAATAGATTTTTCTTGTCATTATTCAAATGTTTTGCAAGTTTAATTGTTTGTTTAAATTCGGTAATTCGATCAGAATGATTGAACTCCGTCGAGATATTCTTTTTCATCACTTTTTTACTAAAGTCATTCAGTTGTATCTTGATCTCATTACCGAAAGTATCGTTAAGAAATTGAACTTCTTCCTGAAGATCCTCCCAGCTTTCTACGAATTGCTTATAGATAGGAGAGAGTTCCATATAGGAATAAAATGATTCCAATAATTGCTTCTCATTATTGAAAATATTAGTTAACGGGAAAGAGTCGGAATAAGACATTATATTTAACTGGAAATCATTGCTGTTTAATCTCTCATTACCTTCGCGTAAATCGACTTTCTTATTCAAGAACGCCTCCCTAATATAATGAATACAGTCTTTCCATTCTTCAGGTTTGCCTTTTAGAATCGTTACTTTGTCGATCAATATCCTTGAATGAAAGTGATCATCAAATGTCCATTCTTTCATAATATCACCATGGTATTATCGCTTAGAGTATTTTCAGTTACAGTTTTATCTCCAACGAGTAGATACATTTTATTATACTGCTTTTCCGTCACAGCCATTGCCCTCACGGATCCATGAAATGGAAGGTTTTGTCTTAACGTAACCATATAGGTATCTAATGCACTTCGGTTAGGAAAAATCTTAGAGTAGACAGAGAATTGAACCATTGTGAAACCATTTGATATAAGGTATTTTCTGAAACGAGTGTAGGCGCGTCTTTCTTTACGTGTATTCATTGGCAAATCAAAAAATAACATAAGTCTCATGAATCTATATGGCGATCCCATTAGCTGGGTAAAGCAGTAGATCTGGATTTTCTTCATCCATCGATTTGATGTAACTTTGGATGAGAATGCTTATTGCATTAAGTATTGTTTGTTTTTGATTGCCAATCAAAATTTTGTTGTTACTTGTAGAAAAGCAAAATAATCCAGCCAGTAAATGTCACTTTATTCCGGCAGTTTTATTTAAGAAAATGAGGCAATTAAGCGACAGAATCTGTTTATTCCAGCACGTTTGTCAGTTTAGACCAGCGGATTGTCTTCTACAATAGTTACTAAAAAAAGTCCGAAGAGCATTGGGAGCGTATGCTCCTTTCTCTTCGGACT